>NZ_JAUBQE010000141.1:0-1668 GCF_036701115.1 Microcoleus sp. Pol1C5
TTAGGGCTTGCTGAAAATAAGCGAAAAGCTGACTGTACAAGGCTGATAGAAGTCTTACAAGGGCAAAGAGGACACGAAAAAGAGGTAAAATTGGAAATAGTCGTGCATTTGTGAAGAAAAATGTATCGAAAGTTACAAAATGCCGGGGAGCCAGAAGAAGCCTTTGAACTTCCCTTTGAGGGCAAGCTGTGTGAAGAAAATCGTTGGGTACTTCTGGCAAACCTAATTCCCTGGTCAGAATTTGAGGAAGAATATGCCCAGAATTTCTCCGAGGAAATGGGAGCGCCAGCCAAACCCTTTCGGATGGCACTGGGAGCGTTAATCATCAAAGAAAAATTGGGAATTAGCGACAGAGAAACAGTAGAACAAATTAAGGAAAACCCTTACTTCCAGTATTTTATCGGAGAAAATAGTTATCGGAACGAAGCGCTTTTTGACGCTTCAATGATGGTTCATTTTCGACAAAGAATCGGTCAGTCTCTGCTTAAAAAAATCAATCGAAAAATTGTCCAACAAGGTCGAGGATTTAAGCCGGAGGAACCCAGCACAAAAAAGTCAGAAGAAGCTCAAAGACCAAAAGAAAATAGAGGAAAGCTATTAATCGATGCAACGGTAGCACCTGCCGATATCAAATACCCCACCGATGTAGACCTGTTAAATCAAGCGAGGAAAACCACCGAACTCATCATAGACATCTTATATAAATCCCTGAAGGGCAACCTGGAGAAAAAACCCAGAACTTACAGAAAAAACGCCCGAAAATATTATCTAAAATTCGCAAAAAATAGGAAGCCCTCTGGAAAAGAACGGAGAAATGCCGTTAAAAAACAGCTCCAATATATCAAACGAAATTTGGGACATATTGAGCAATTAATCGAAAAAGGTGCGAGGCTAAAACTCCTAAGCAGAAGGCAATACAGGAATTTGTTGGTATCTGGGGAAATTTACCGTCAACAGCAGTGGATGTGGTCAAATAATAAAAAAAGAATCGAACATCGAATTGTCAGTTTAACACAACCGCATATCCGTCCAATCGTCAGAGGCAAGTCAGGAAGTCCTACAGAATTCGGAGCCAAGTTATCAGTTAGTTGTGTAGAAGGATATGTATTCCTCGAAAATATTAGCTGGGAAAACTATAATGAAAGTGGTGATTTTATTTCCCAAGTGGAAGCTTACAAAGAATATACGGGAGTTTACCCGGAATCGGTTCACGCCGATAAAATTTATCGCACCCGAGTCAATCGAGCTTGGTGTAAAGAAAGAGGAATTAGACTAAGCGGTCCCCCGCTAGGAAGACCGCCTACCCAAGTCAGTCGAGAAGCTAAAAAACAAGCACAAGAAGATGAGCGCATTCGCAACGAAATTGAGGGAAAATTTGGACAGGGCAAAAGAAGATTCAGTCTGAATAGAGTCATGGCTAAACTATCTAATACTTCTGAAACTTCCATTACTCTGACCTTTTTAGTGATCAACCTGGTGAAGCTGCTGAGGCAGTTTTACTGTATTTTTTTGTGTCAATTTTTTCCAAATATTATGATTTTATCGAGAAGGATTAACTTTAGCTATGAATTAAATAATCGAAGTAAAGCAGGGCTTATTATGTGAGGAAGACGGGCCTCTTGTTCATTTTCCACCCCCTGCTTTTTATAACTTTTTCAGCAAACCCTA
>NZ_JAUBQE010000142.1:0-1620 GCF_036701115.1 Microcoleus sp. Pol1C5
TTCTAACAACTCAACCTCATCTCAAGATTCTTCAAACAACAATAGTTCAACTTCTTCTAACTCTTCAACTTCAAGTCTAAATTCAAGCTCAGATTCCTCAAACAACTCTTCCAACAATTCAAACAACTCTGGAAATTCAGCCAACTCAAACAGCTCAGATAATTCTAGCAACTCAACCTCATCTCAAACTTCAAACTCAAGCGAAATGATGAGTTCTAGTGATTCTTCCAACAATTCAAACAACTCTGGAAATTCAAACTCAAGCGATTCTTCAACTTCAAACAATAATTCTAGCAATTCATCTCAAAGCTCTGGAAATTCAGATTCTAGCAACTCAAACAGCTCAGATAATTCTAGTTCAAATAATTCGAACTCAAGCGAAATGATGAGTTCAAGTTCTTCCAACAATTCTCAAAGTTCTGGAAACTCAAATTCATCTCAAACTTCAAACTCAAGCGAAATGATGAGTTCAAGTTCTTCTGAAAACTCAACCTCATCTCAAACTTCAAACTCAAGCGAAATGATGAGTTCCAACTCTTCTGAAAATTCAAACAACTCAAACAACTCTTCAAACTCAACCTCATCTCAAACTTCAGATTCTTCAAATTCAAACTCAAACAATTCCTCAAGTTTAATGAGTTCTAGTGATTCCTCAAACACTTCAACCTCATCTCAAACTTCCAACTCAAACTCTTCTGAAAACTCAAGCAATTCTTCAAACTCTTCCAACAATTCCAACTCTTCTCAAGATTCTAACAGCTCAGATAATTCTAACTCAACCTCATCTCAAACTTCAGATTCTTCTGATTCTTCAAACTCAAACAGTTCTGTAAATTCAAGTGATTCTAGCAACTCAACTTCTTCTGGCTCAAGCTCTAGCAATAACTCAGCCAACTCTCAAAGTTCTGAAAATTCCAACAATTCTAATTCAAGTAGCAACTCAAACAGTTTAAACCAAAGTTCTAATTCAATGAGCTCTAGTGATTCAACTTCAACCTCTTCTCAAACCTCCTCAACTTCAAATCCAACTCCAACTCTTGGAATTACAATTCCTAGAAACAACAATAACGGAAATCAAAGTACTCTAGTTGATCCTATCTCTTGTGATCTAAATCTTACTGGAAACGGTGCTTCTACCCAAAATATTTCTAAAGTTAGAATAGAACTAGTTGGTTTAGATGGTCAAAAAACTAATTATACTTGGGAAAGTGGAAATGATAGTCCAATTAATCTAGATATTAACAATACAACCAATCCAAAAACAGTTAGTTTTAGTTTAGATCTAAAGAAAGCTGGAATTAATGAAGGAAAATATCAAATTACTACAAGTTTGATTGGTGAAAATGGAAATGTAATCACTTCTACAACTTATACAGATAATATAAGTAGAAAAGGTTGTAATCCAAATCCAATTCTTAATGGTTTAAATAATCTTAATAATTTGGTTAGAACTGGTGGTAAAAGTACAGGAGGAGTTTTATCTTTTGGTCTGTTCTTAAGTTTAGTTTTAGGAGTAGTTTGGTATGTACAAAGGAAGGTTTTAAACTTGAAATAGAGTTTAAATAGAGTTTGAATAGACTTGAAATAGTTTGTAGAAAGTAGTTTAAAAACTTGACATTT
>NZ_JAUBQE010000017.1:0-116560 GCF_036701115.1 Microcoleus sp. Pol1C5
GGACTCTAATTTGCTGTTCATTGTTTTTCGTCAACTTTGCTCTCGATCGCTATATCATACATCAATTCAGCAACGCCTTTGAATTAATTGATGGTTTGCAAAGAGTTAGTTCAGTAATCCAATTCATTGATTCTTCCCTTCTAAATTTAGAACCTCTAATTCTTCAAGGATGTGATTTGGTTGAACAATTAAATGGCAAAAAATTTGAAGATTTATCCCTAAGACTTAAGCTGACGATTAAACGCTCATCAGTGCGAACAATAATTATCAAGAGACAAAGTAAATCATTTCTACGATATGCAATGTTTAAACGGTTAAATACAGGTGGAGAAATTCTAGACCCCCAAGAAATTCGTAATTGCTCTGCTAGGATGGTGGGTGAGGATGGCATTCGTTTCTATTCTTTTGTACAAAAAAAGGCTGCTCATCCGGCTTTTGTGAATTGTACAGAAACCCTGGCATCAGTTGAAAAAGAAAAAAAAGGAGATGAAGAACTCGTGCTCAGGTTTTTTGCTGCTAAGAATGCTCAAGATATGTTTAAAGGTAGTGTTCGAGATTGGCTAGATAATTACATGGAAAAAATACTCCTGAAAAAAATCAATTTTAATTATGAAGAAGAAGAAGAATCTTTTAATAAGTTATTTTCATTTCTTAGTAATGCCCTGGGAGAAGGAGCATTTGTGAAATATAAGGGAGATAAATCTATTGGTGGTCTTGCTCCTGCTTATTATGAAGCTATTACAGTAGGGACTTTGAATGTCTTACCTCAAATTAGCCATGTACCGACTGATTTAGTCAAAGAGAAAATAATTGATACAGTTCAGAGTGATAATTTTCGAGAAAATACTGGTTCTGGAGCGAATAAAAAGGATAAGTTAATAGGTAGAATTAATGTGATTAAAGATGCTCTTTTGGAACTGCTCCATGAGTAAATGGTCTCAAGAATTGGAAAATGATTTAAAGTGGAGAGAGGAAGAACTTGTATTACTAAAAAAACAAGTATTTCAAGCCCCTAAAGGTTCTATTATATACCAAGCACTTCTACGTGCTATGTGGGCGATTCTCTATGCACACTACGAAGGTTTCTGCAAATTTGCCTGGGATATATATCTTAAGGAGCTCCAAAACGCAGGTGTCAAGAGAAAAGACTGTCAAGATGCAATAGCTAGGCTATCTCTTCAAAAGAAGTTTAAGGAAATGAGAGGAGATACGTCTCCATTAAAGATGTGGGAATTTGGTCAAATAGGCTTCAATTCACTACTCGAAGAAAATCTAGATTTTGACATTAAACTAGAAACCGAATCAAATCTATGGCCGGCTTTATTTAAGGAAAACACACTCCTAGCTGGTCTTAATTGTACCCTAGTAGATCAATATGAAATCGAGCTTAAAGCATTAGTTAGAAGAAGAAATGATATTGCTCATGGTCAAAAAATGATAATTAAAGACCTTAATGAGTACAAAAAGTATGAGGATGCCGCTTTAGAGGTCATGCACGATTTAGCAGTATCAATCGTTGATTGTCTTGAGAAGAAGCTCTACTTGAAAAATCCCTAAATAGGGCTTGCTGAATAATACCAATTCTCCAAATTTATGCAACAGTAGCCAGAGCTAATAAAATGTAGTTCCATCCGGCTATAGATGCTATTTCTTCTGTTGAAAGTTACCCCAGAAAAGCGCAAACTTTTTCTTTAAGACCATCTAGGTTTTCATAGATTCTCCAACTCAGTTCTTGTTTTATGTGTAACCATATTCTCTCAATTGGATTCAATTCAGGGCTGTATGGTGGTTGAAAAATTAGTAGAATATTATCTGGTATTTTTAGCCTACTACTTTGATGGAACTTTCCATTATCCAATTGGATAACGTTTAAATGATTGGGATATTTGTCTGCTAGTTGATCTAAGAACATTTGAAAGCACATACCATCTAGATGTGAGAACTCTAACCAAAAACTTTCTCCTGTTTGTGGCGCAACTGCACCATATAAATAATAGGCTTTAAAATTCCATTGAACTTTACCTATTGGTTTAACTCCAAAAGCTGTAATTCTTTTCCTGTCAATTGTTTTTAAACCAATTCTTGTTTCATCTTGACACCAATATTTCAGCCCATTTTCTGCTGGTTTTGGGGTTGATCGAGGTCAAGGCAAGAGGAGAAATGATGACCTATTGGCTTTTGGGTCGGCGGGGAGGAATATTAGCCACTAGCACTCGATAGGTGAATAACTGTTAAAATAACGTTAACTAAGGGTTATTTTAACTCAATGTTAACTATTGAATTATCTAGGAGAGAAAACTCCCTATGCTAGCACCTTTCATCCCAACATCTACTCCGAATCTACTGTATTGCACAGGTACAGAATTACGGCTAGACATTCTCAGAAGCCTGAATTTGGCTTACAATATCTGACATTGGCCAATATCCCCAGGATTCTGTAATCTGCTGGTTCTCAATCTTAAATATTTCTAATGCCTCAAATTCTACTTTCACTGCACTGGCAGCCATACCAACAAACTCACCCAAGTGCGTAGCTGTAAAGCGACCTCGAAATACAACTTTGTCATTTTCCTCAATGAGATCGTCAATCACTACTTTGATATCTGGAAAGGCTTTGTGAGTCGCCTTCAGTATCTCAATCGCATCCTCGACGCTTCGCACTTGAGGTAGCCCGTGATCTATATAATTCGGCGCAATATACTTAAATGCAGCTTCGTAATCTTGATGGTTATAAATTTCAAAAAACAGTTTAACTACTTCCTTATTAGTCAGGCTATTCATACAATTTCCTTTCTACTTTGACAGGTAAATCATACACGAACGCTGTTACGCTGTAAACTTGTCTTTTTGAGTTTCCCGAGCGATCGCATACCTTTCTTAACATTTTAAGTAGCCATAGGTTTCACCTACGCTACCAAGGGCGACCAGCATGGATTCGCGACGATCAGTTAAAATGGCAACTCCAGTCGCCTTAGCTATGGGATTTGATGGGGGCAAGCGGATTAAAGGCCGCAAACGCCACCTGATGGTGGACACCTTGGGTTTGGTGCTGATGGTTGCGGAATGTGGGTTATGAGTCAATAAGCCTGTCACTAATCCGCTATCTTGTTTGAGGTTCAGGGGCTTTAATGCTTTTACCATCAAGGTTCCAGAGGCGTTGTCACCCCGTCAAGTGGAATCCATCGCCAGATAGACTTTTGCAGGATGTCTATTAGTTTTAATCAATTAAAATCTCAATGACAAACTCCGTTCCTTCTCCCAGTGCAGAAATACATGTCAGTTTTCCGCCGTGTTTTTCTTCTACAATTTGACGCGCGATCGCCAGTCCTAACCCAGTGCCTTTGCCCACATCTTTAGTGGTAAATAGATGGTCGAAGATACGATTTTTAACCTCTTCTGACATTCCTTTTCCGTTATCGGCGATGGAAATTTTTACCTTTTCATTTTCTACTTTTGTCCGAATAGTGATGTGATTGGGATGGGCTTGAATTTCGGCAAAACTCCGTCCTTGATTCGATTCTTCTAAGGCATCGATCGCATTCGCCAGCAGATTCATAAATACCTGGTTTAATTGTCCCAAATAACATTTTACTTTGGGAATCTTGCCATACTCTTTAATGATTTGAATTTCAGGATGCTTTTCGTTCGCTTTCAGGCGATGGCGTAAAATCATCAAAGTGCTATTGAGTCCTTCGTGGATATTGGCTTCAACTTTATTGGCCGTATCTGCGCGAGAAAAAGTGCGGAGGGAGGTGCTGATGTTTTTGATGCGCTCGCATCCTATTTTCATGGAACTCAACATTTTGGGTAAATCTTCTACTAGATAATCTAAATCTATTTCCTCTGCTTTCTTAATCAATTCTGCTTCCGATGGAGGAAACTTTTCTTGATAGAGGTGCAAATAATCAATTAAGTCTTGGACTCCAGCATGAGCTTCATTAATGTTCCCGGCAATGAAACCAACGGGGTTGTTGATTTCATGGGCAACCCCTGCCACTAGATTACCTAATGCTGACATCTTTTCACTTTGGATCATTTGCATCTGAGTTTGCTGAAGTTCATTCAAAGTCTGCTGCACTTGGTGATAGAGGCGGGCATTTTCCAGAGCGATCGCCGCTTGACTAGAGAGAAAATTCAGCACTAGGAGGCGATCGCGACTAAACACCCCACTGGTTATCCGGTTTTCTAGATACAAAATGCCTACCAAATTGCCCTGATTTAGAATTGGCAAACCCAGCAAACTCTCTGGTTGATGACGATCTAAATAATCGTCAATCACAGGCAGATCGGTTTTGGCGCGATCGATGACAACTGCTGCTAGGGTGTTTTTGACATACTGAATTAATTTAACGGGAACGGTGGGATTGTTCTCTAGGGGTTCCGTTTCCAGGCTAATGTGTTCCCAGGTAGCCATCGCCCGCACTTGCCATTCTTGATCTTGGCAGAGGATCAGTGCACAGCGATCGGCTCCCGAGTTTTGTAACATGGTTTGGGTGACAATTTGCAGCAACTCATCCAGCTCGATCGTGCTGGAGATGACTTGGGAGATTTGCAGTAGCGTTGAAAAATCTAGAGCATGGTTGATGGAGCTGCTTGAGGTACTGTGGTGGTCGAGCGAATGAATGGAGTAGGTGGGATTGGTGAGGGTGGATAAGGTTTCAAAAATAGAGAGCGGTTGGGCGGACTGTTGTAAGATAGGGCGCAGCAGATCGGGATAACGTTTTTCTAGGTCATCGGTTTTCGCTTTGGCTCCCCAGCGGGCGTAATAATAGTAGGCTTCCTGCATATAGCCTGCGGCAACTTTTTCTTTGCCCCAGTCGAGGTAGAATTTAGCGGCGAGTTCGTTTGCTAAGGCTTCTTCGTTGAGGAATTGGTTTTCTTTGGCGAGGGAGATGGCGCGCTCGTAATAGTCGATCGCTTCTAGCTTTTGCCCCAGTACCCGATACCGTTCTGCTTCTACCAAAAGAAACTTATGTTGGTAATTCATGGGGGCATAGTGTCCCCATTTCTTCAGCTTTTTCTGACTCGCCTGAATGCACTTCAAGATTTGCCGGCGTTGTGGAGGCGTTGAAGCCGCGTAAATTGCCAGTTGTGCCAGAGAATCGTAAAAGTAGTGCAGAACCGTTGGAAGCGAGGAAACGCAGTTATCAAAATAGGGTTTAGCAGCGTTTGACTTCTCAATTGCTGCGTCATACTGACCGAACAAATAATGAAGATGCTGCTGGCAAACGTAACTAAAAAATAACCCTGTACGATCGTTCGCCGCCACCTGTGCGGGAATATCTTCAGCAACCCGATAGCTTTCGCCGGACAAGCAACTTGGATCGCTAGAATGACCCAGAAGATTTAAGGTCGCTTGATGGTATATCTGGATGTAAAGAGAGCCGTTTTTTTGGTTGAAAGGAGCGATCGCCGTTATAAAAGAACGAATTGCTGCTTCTGCTTCCGTTAAGTTCTCCCCTGTCCAGTAGCGATTGTAAGAATGAACCAAAGCGGCCCAAGCAGCATATTCTACATCTCCCGTTTCTAAACCGCTCTGGTAAGCTGTTAACAGCGCTGGCATTGTATCTGCGATGCGATCGCGCCAATGGCTGATAAACGTATAAGTCATAAATAGCACTTTCGCTTTCAAATCCGTCGCGTTAAAACGCTCTAGTAATTGCAGAGAAAGTTGTCCAAACTGATAGCCTCCTTCGATATCCATGAGTATGCCGCAGAGGATCAGTCCATACCAAGCATAGCCAAAAGCTGATAGGGCGGTATTGCCGTGCCGTACAGACAAGTTAACCCGCTCAAATACCAGTAGCGGCATCAACTTCGGAGCACAAAGATAGGCAGCAGAAGCAGCACTAGAAAGAATTCGCATCGCTGCCAATTTGTTAGCATCTGTCATATTTGGCAGATTCACAAGCTGTTCCGGTTTCTTGTTACAGAGAATCAACTTAGTTTTGGCTAAACCCAGCAATACTTGAGGCTGAGTCGGGTTTTTGGGAAGCCGAATCCCAAGCTGCCCGAGCACATCAATTGCTGTGTAAACGCCATCCTGGGGCTGGCCTTGGGCAAGGTAAGCGAGGATTTGAATCTCGTAAGCGCTAACTTTGTCGATCAGTTGATTTGCTTGTTGCAAAATCGCAGTAATTAGCTGTTCCATCTGTTCAAATTGGCTGCACAAATACGCTGCTTCGGCTGCCAAATTGTGCAGCGCCAGCGTCAGAGTATATTGTTCTTGCCAGCTATCGGCTGGTAAGCTGCTAATACCTGTATTGACAAATATCAATGCCGCGTCAAAGGCTGCGGCAGCTTTTGCAGTTTTCCCAGCCTGCAAGTTGAGCGAGGCTAATTCATAACGTGCAGTTCGCTCGCAAATCAGCCCGCGGGCAAAGTTGAAATGACCGACAATATCAAAAATCCTTTCCTGACGTTGAGTTTCACTACTTTTTTGGAGCAACTGTTGCCCTATTTTCAGGTGAGTGGCTTGTTTTCTATCTTCTGGAATTAGGGAATAAGCTGCTTGTTGAATGCGATCGTGTAGAAATTTGTAGTTAGGTAATTGATCGGCAGTAGTTGGCAATATATCGGTTTGTTTGCGAGGTTCTTTTCCTTGATAAAACTTGTAAATTTCACTGGTTGGTAAGATGAATCCTTCTTGCAATGATTTCCACAAATCCGCCGCAGTTTCTTCGGGCGACTTCTCGCTGACTACCGCCAATGTATTCAAATCAAACTGCGCTCCAATGCACGCAGCCAACTTCAGCACCTCCTGAGTTTCTGGCGGCAACTTCTGCAATTGCAGCGCCATAAACTCCACCACATCCGAAGTGATAGTTAGGGCTTTGACTTTGGCAATATCACACTGCCACCCCCCTGTTACCCCCCTCTGTCCCCCCTTGGTAAGGGGGGATGAAAGGGGGGTGGGGTTAAACGCAATCAGCCCATCTTCCTGTAGCGATTTGAGAAATTGCGTGGCAAAAAAGGGATTTCCCTTGGTTTTTTGATAAACTAACTCGGTTAATGGCTGAGCCAAAGGTCGATCGCACGAGAGCGTATCTGCTATCAAATCGTTAATATCGGCTTGACTCAGCGGCTGCAAGGTAATAGTATTAACCACTGTTCCTGCTTTTACCATTTCTGCTACCGCCAACATAAATGGATGAACGGGGGATACTTCGTTATCCCGATATGCCCCAATTACCAGCAAATTCTGACTATCTTTTTCGCTCATCAACACTTGCAAAAGCTTCAGGGATGCTGAATCTGACCACTGCAAATCATCCAAAAATATCACTAAGGGATGTTCTTTTGTAGCAAACACAGAGATGAATTTTTGAAACACTAAATTGAAGCGGTTTTCGGCGGCACTTCCTAAAAGTTCAGAGACAGGATGTTGTTTGCCAATAATTCGTTCCAGTTCGGGAATTACTTCTACAATAACTTGACCGTTTTCGCCAACAGCATTCATAATTTTTCTTTGCCATTGCTGTAGCTGATCGTCGCTTTCTGAGAGTAATTGCTCCATCAATTCTCGGAAGGCTTGCACAAAGGCGCTGAAGGGAATGTTGCGTTGAAATTGGTCGTATTTGCCTTTGATGAAATAACCGCGTTGGCGAACTATGGGTTTGTGAACTTCGTTGACTACAACAGTTTTACCAATGCCGGAAAATCCTGCAACTAGCATCATTTCCCTGCGGGATAAATTCGATTCCCCCCAGCCGCCCTTAGTAAGGGGTGAGTCTTCTTTTCCCTCGTTTATCTCGTTTCCATGCTGTTCTTGAGAACCAGATCTAGAGGGGTTTGCTACTCGATCGAATGCTGCTAATAATGCAGCGACTTCGGTTGCTCTGCCGTAGAGTTTTTCGGGTATGATGAACCGATCGCACACATCGCGCCGTCCAATGGCAAAACTCTCAATTTTACCTGTCTCATTGAGTTGCTGCAAACAAGTTTCTAAATCGGCTTTGAACCCTAATGCACTCTGATACCGATTTTCAGCATTTTTAGCCATCAATTTGCTGACAATCTCCGAGAGCATAAGGGGAATTTCGGGATTAATTTCACGTACAGAGGGCGGTTGCTTGGCAATATGACAGTGGATCAATTCCATCGGGTCGCTGGATGAAAATGGCAATTTTCCTGTCAGCAATTCGTAAAAAGTTACACCTAATGAATAAAAGTCTGTGCGGTAGTCAAGCCCGCGATTCATTCTTCCTGTTTGTTCTGGAGATAAATAGCTGAGTGTTCCTTCGAGCACGTTGGGACTCATCAAGGTTTGAGTTTCCCTTGGCAGCAAAGATGCAATACTAAAATCAATGAGTTTGACTTGTTTAGTCTCTGGATTAATTAGAATATTAGCGGGTTTAATATCTTTGTGAATAATGCGCTGGCGGCAAAGTATATCTAATGTATTGGAGAGGTCGATCGCAATTTGGAAAAACTCAACCAGAGATTGCACCATTTTTTCTTTTCCCGCCCATTCCTTCAGAGAAATGCCCCCGAAGTCTTCCACAATCAGCGCATAGCCATTCCGGTAGGGTTCCAAGCTGTAGGTTTGGATGATTCCGGGCAAATTCAGGTTTTTGGCGATCGTGTATTGATTGCGAAAATGCAAGAGTTCGCTGAAGGTGGGATACTCGTTCCGCAAGACTTTGATGGCGACAGGTTTTTGGTCGCAGAGGCGAATTCCGCGATAAACTAAGGTGCGAGTGCCTGAGTAAATTCGATCGAGAATTTGATAGCCAGTTAGTTCTATCATAGCAATAATTATTTTTTTTGTTAAGATATTTTTTCTTACTATTATAATCTAGTGCAAATCAGATTTTACCCAGGTATCAATATTTAAAACTACAACAAATTTCACAGCCCACGGACAGCTAACCGTTAACAGTTAACCGAATTCAGTTAACCGTTAACAATTAACCAAATTCACTTAACCGAATTGATTCTGGCTTTCAAGGCATCTCGCGCTTGTTCTCGATCGTCAAAATGGACTTTTTCTGTACCCAAAATTTGATAATCTTCGTGTCCTTTCCCTGCAATCAGCACGCCATCTCCGGGTTTAGCATCCATAATAGCAGTGCGAATTGCAGCCGCTCGATCGCACATCACGACCGGCTTTACTGTGGGTGGAATTCCTGCTAAAACATCCTCCAAAATGCGATCCGGATTTTCAGTACGCGGATTGTCGGAAGTAACAACAGCTAAATCGGCTAATTCTGCCACGATTTTACCCATGATGGGCCGCTTAGTGCGATCGCGATCGCCACCGCAGCCAAACACGCAAATCATCTGACCCGGAATAAACGGCCGCGACGCCTTCAACAAGTTCTCCAAACTGTCGGGAGTGTGCGCGTAATCGACAATAACGCTAATATCTTGGTCTGGACTAATTTGCACCCGTTCCATCCGTCCCGGAACTCCCGAAAAGTGAGATAATTTCTCCACAATTGCGGACAAATCTAAACCCAATTCTAAAACAGCACCGACAGCAGCCAACATATTTGATAAATTGAACTGACCGACTAAAGGCAAAGAAAAAGCAGTTTCACCCTTCGGAGTGTGCAGCATTCCCTTAACTCCGTTCGGCTGATACTCCAAATCAAAAGCATACAAATCTGCCGTTTTCAGAACAGTGCTGTAACTCCAAACTCTGTCAGATTTGAGGGTCTCAAATATCCGCTGCCCGTAGGGGTCATCAATATTAATTACAGCGCGATTTGCGAGGTAATTCGATCCAAATAAAAGCGATTTAGCCTCAAAATAATCTTCCATATCACGGTGATAATCTAGATGATCTTGAGTCAAGTTTGTAAAGACAGCAACTTCAAAACTACACCCCAAAACTCGCTGCTGTGCTAATGCGTGGGAACTGACTTCCATCACCCCGTGTTTGCATCCGGCTGCTACAGCTTCTGCTAATTGTTTTTGCAGGTCAACCGCAAAGGGTGTGGTGTAAAGTGCAGTTTGTTGGAAGCCCGGCCAGCGAGTGTAAAGCGTGCCAAAAATCGCCGTCGGCAACTGCATTTCATTAAGCAAAAATTCGATTAAATGAGTTGTTGTAGTTTTGCCGTTAGTCCCGGTAACGCCGACAAGTTTTAATTTGCTAGCTGGATTGCCGTAAAAAGCAGTTGCTATTTGACCGCAAACTTGAGCCATATCGGCTGCTGCGATGACGCAATTACCCCCGTCTTCCGAAGGTGTTTTCTCGGCTGCTTGGGTGGAAATTATGGCGGCAAGTGCACCAGATTCGATCGCACTTTGCCAAAAATCTCCCCCATCTACGCGCGTTCCCGGCATTCCCAAAAACAAATCGCCCGCCTGACAAGCGTGGGAATTAGTGGATAAACCCTTGACTTGGGCATTGAGGGCGGGATGTTGCGCATCAAAGGAAATGCTGGGAACTGCTGCTAATAATTCTCTCAATTTCATCTGAAAAACTCCTCGCTTGAATGTCTTGAATATGACTGGCGGAACACATTGTTTGAGCCACCATCTACAGGTTTTTGCTGTGCGCGGTGCAAACCCTAGGTTTTTTTTATGCGCGGTGTAAAACCTATCGGCCTAGATTAAGCTGCACACCGAGCACCCCTAGGTCAGGATTAAAACCTGAGTTTTTGGGTAAATCCTATTATTGTGACGGATCGATTTGCAAATATTTCTGTAACATTTGCTCCAATTGGGCGACACTACAGCGGGGAGAAGGACGGGGTAACAGTTCTTCAGCGGAGAAAGCAGCCTCGCCAGTAGAATTTTTTGGCTGAGGCTGCACTTTAAACAAAACTGGAACTTCGTACTGATAAGCTTGAAACCAGTCATCCTGTTCGGTAATATCTCTGACTTCGAGTTGAAAATTGAGGTTTTCAATCTGTTCGAGTTTTTCTTGCAACCCTTCGCACAAGTGGCATCCGGGTTTGCTGTACAAAATCAATCGCATCATAACAGTAAGATTAAACTCGATCTTAAATTCTGAAATGTCCGATCGCCAGTGGGCGAACTCAACGCGAGTAAGACACAACTCACGGCTTTATTGGTCGCAATGCGCGATCGAAGTTATCTTAGCATTGGCAGCCAACAGATTACCGCGCTTGACTATCTCTTTCTTCTCTTCCTCTGTACCCTCTGCGCCTCTGCGGTGAAAAAATAAATCTAGTTCACCAATGAAAGAGTTAAATTTATTCACATAACCTAATTGTAAACTCAATTTTGACTAATAAATCAATCTTTAGTATAGTATATAAATAGCCCTACATAAAGGAGGCAGTATGGACTGCACCGAATACGCCGAAGCCAAGCGAAAAGCAGCTAAAAAAATTAGCGCCGACATTCGACAACGCTGGAACAATCGCATCGTGACGCGAGGATTGCACTTGATGGGAGAAGCGGGGGCAGTGCAGTATTTGGCTGATTACGGGCGCGGAATTGGTACGGCAAAAGTTATTGGTTTTGCACTGTGTGCGGAGTCGGAAGGATACCCGGAAATGGCGATCGGCTTTTGGAAAAGAGCGTTTGAATTGGAAACCGGAGAAAAGCCGATCGCCCTCAATACTCGAAACAATTCTACCGCCGATATCGCTCCTGCTAAACAATCAACTTCCGACCCAAAAATAGAAACTGTCTACCATCGGATTGTTCCCGAATTGCCGCCGCACTTGCAGCCGGGAAGAATTGTAACCATGCAGCCAGTTGAGGCGCCCAGTGAACGTTTTTATTACATCGAAAACCCCGATTATTGGGGACAGCCCAAGCGCGACGGCAATCGAGTAGTGGTCATTGCGACGCCAGATAAAGTATACTACCAATCGCGATCGACTAACCTGCGGCAACAAGCATCGATTGAGATCGATCGCACATTAATCGACACAGCCGCTAAAATTGGCACCTTTGTTTTAGACGGCGAACTGTATTACAAAAGCTGTACCGGCAGCGAACACCGCACCGGCGCGCAAGCTGCTACAGTTAATATTGAAAGCGGTTTTCCCACAATCCAGCCCAGCGCAATTTATGCCATTTTTAAAAGTTTATTTTTCAAAGGCAATGACCTAACTACCGTGGCAGAATCCGAACGAATTGCAGCGGGAGTTGAAGTTGGCGAAATGCTGGCGAATTTATCCCCAGCCTTTGAAGTTGTACCGACATTTCGCACCACCACCGAAAAAATCGTCCTGGCAAATCAGCAGGAATCTGAAAATAAAGAAGGCGAAGTTTGGGTGTTGCACAACTGCCAGTATGTCGGTGGCAAAGATGTTAAGAAATATCCGATGGTGAGAACTAAATACTGTCAAGAACACGATTTGTTTATTGTGGGCTTGACGGCGACAAAAGTTGCGGGGCGGCCGTTTAGCGCCGTCAAAGTAGCGCAAGAAATTGATGGCAAATTAGTCCCAGTAGGAACCGTGGGAACCGGGTTTAGCGGGGAGGAAATGCAGGAAATTGCCCGACTCTACGAAGCTAACCCCAAAAGTGTCAAAATTAAAGTGCGATCGCAGGGTTTGACGGAAAGCGGCAAACTGTGGCACGCACGATTTCTGGAGTTTTGTTGAATTTGTAGGAAAACGGCACTGCCGTTTCCTTCCCCAAATATGGGAGTTCCAACACATAGTATCAGATAAAATCAGCGGAGTAAACCATCAATGGTTATCAGCAAAAACAATTTCTACATCTCCCCAGAAGACTACCTAGAAGGCGAGCGAGTAAGCCCGATAAAACATGAGTACAGACGGGGACACGTTTATGCAATGACAGGGGCAAAAAAGCCCCATATCATTATTGCTAGTAACTTAGTAAGGCGGCTAGGAAATCATCTTGATGACACCGACTGCATCGTTTTACCATCAGATATCAAAGTCCGACTGGAAGAGGCAAACTGCTATTACTATCCTGACGTAGCTGTGACTTGCGACGAAAGAGATACCTCAACTACTGAAGATTTTATTTTATATCCATCTTTAGTAGTTGAGGTATTGTCGCCCTCAACGGCAGCTTTTGAGAGAGGCGATAAATTTGCAGATTACCAAACTTCTCCGAGTTTGCAGGAATACGTGCTCATAACTCAATCAGAAATCAAAATTGAGTGTTTTCGCGTCAACGCTGAGGGAAATTGGGTTTCTCAGACTTACCGACAAGGAGATGAGTTACAGTTAATGAGTATAGATTTTCGCTGCCCGATCGCACAAGTTTATCAAAAAGTACCCGGCATCATATTGTGATGTATGAAAAAAAACTTTCTTTGGTTCGCAGTCAGGAATGCAAGTCCTTCTTCTGAGGACAGAAGTCCTCACTAGAAACCGAAACGATAGCTAACAAATAGAAAAAACAATGATTAAAATCTTACACCTTTCAGACATTCACATGGGCAGCGGCTTTTCTCACGGCCGGATTAATCCAGAAACCGGTTTAAATACGCGGCTGGAAGACTTCGCGGCGACGCTGAGCAAATGTATGGATAGAGCAATTTCTGAACCCGTAGATTTAGTCATATTCGGCGGCGATGCTTTCCCGGATTCAACGCCACCGCCGTTTGTAAAAGAGGCTTTTGCTTGCCAATTCAGCCGCTTAGTTGACGCCCAAATTCCGACGGTTTTGCTAGTAGGAAATCACGATCAGCATTCTCAGGGACAAGGTGGCGCGAGTTTGGGAATTTACCGGACTTTGGGAATACCTAAGTTTATTGTAGGCGATCGCCTGGACACTCACCTGATTCAAACCCGCAGCGGGCCCGTACAGGTGGTAACATTACCTTGGTTGACTCGATCGACCTTAATGACACGTTCCGAGACTGAAAGCCTGTCTATGGGCGATGTTAACCAATTATTAACCGAAAAACTGACGATCGCAATGGAAGGCGAAATCCGCCGCCTCAACCCCGACATACCAACCGTACTTTTAGCGCACTTAATGGCAGATAAAGCAAGTCTGGGCGCCGAACGTTTTTTAGCAGTTGGCAAAGGTTTTAACATTCCTGTTTCCATGCTAACTCGCCCTTGTTTTGATTACGTTGCTCTCGGCCACGTACACAAACACCAAAATCTCAATGCTTCCAACAATCCGCCCGTAATTTATCCCGGAAGTATCGAACGAGTTGATTTTAGCGAAGAGAAAGAAGATAAAGGTTTTGTGTTAGTTAATTTGGAACGGGGAAAAGCGGAGTGGGAATTTTGCACGTTGCCCGTGCGGGTATTTCAGACTATTAAAGTGAATGTTTCCGAATCGGATCACCCGCAAGCCGAGTTAGTTAAAGCTATTGGCAAGAAGGAAATTAAAGACGCAGTAGTTAGATTAATTTACCAATTGCGATCGGAACAATTAGATTTAATCGACAACGGAGAATTGCACACGCTTCTGGGCGAAGCGCACAGCTACACAATCCAACCGGAATTAGTCAGTCAGCTAGCGAGGCCGCGGTTGCCAGAATTGAATGCTAATAATAGTATAGAACCGTTAGAAGCTTTGAAAACTTATTTAGCAAGTCGTGAAGATTTGAAAGATGTTGCTGAGAGTATGTTAGAGGCGGCGCAGGGTTTGTTGGGAGAGAAAGAGGAGGTTTTGGTCGAATTTTAGGTCAACTGTCGCGCATCTAATTATAAGATGATTTTGCTTCCAAATATTGTGGGGTGGGCAGGATGCCCGCCCTAAAGATACAATTTAACCCCCAAAAACTTCCCCTACCGCCAACCGAGTTCCGTTCGCAAAATCCACCCCAGACTGCACCTTTTTTCCCGCCAACTGTACCTCCCGCAACAATAATAAACCATCACCGGTTTGGACGATCGCCCCCAAGCCCTTCACAACCTTCACAACTTCCCCATTTGCGCCCGATAACTGATCTAAAACAGGCCATTCGCGTTCCAAAACTCTTAAATCTGGCGGTAATTGCAGCCAATATTCCGGCGCGACGGGTACTGTCGCCATCACCTTCAAAGAATTGCCCCGAAAAGTCGTCGTGCAATCCGGGAAAAAGCCCCTAACTTGATTGTGAAGGGCGATCGCACTTTTCGACCAATCCAGCACATAATCTGCACTCTTAATCATCGGCGCATAAGTCGCCTCAGCATCATCTTGAAGAACAGCCTGAACTTCTCCATCCCTCAACCTCACCAAAGTTTCTATCAACAAATCAGCCCCAACTTCCGCCAACCTATCTGCCAAAGAATCAGCATTATCCAACAGTGAAATACCAGCAAAAGCCTTCAATAGCATCGCCCCAGTATCCATGCCAGCATCCATCAGCATAGTAGTAATTCCTGTTGTCTTTTCCCCGTCATAAAGACAGCGCTGAATCGGTGCTGCACCGCGATACTTCGGCAAAATTGAACCGTGAACGTTAACGCAAGCCAAATTAGGAATATCCAGTATTTCTTGAGAAAGAATTTGGCCATAAGCCACCACCACAAAAAAATCACCTTCTGCTTCCCGCAATTTGGCAATTGTTTCCGCATCCTTCTTAATTCGGCGTGGCTGCCAAACCGGGAGACTGTGATTTAAAGCCACATCTTTTACAGGTGAAGGCATCAATTGATTGCCCCTTCCCCGGCGTTTGTCCGGCTGAGTCACCACACCCACAACCTCAAATTCTGGATGACTCAGCAAACTGGATAAAGTAGGAACAGCAAAATCGGGAGTGCCAAAAAAGACAATTTTCATAGATTCTTAGTTATTAGTAAGTAGTCCTCAGTCATTACTGATTAGTTATCAAGTAGGTAATGGCAAAAACCAAACTATATTGTAGAGACTCTTAAACACGTAGGAGCTATGATACAAGCTAGTTTATGAGTGTTTTTACCCACCGAGTTCATGTAATTTTTATTTTGACGATCGAATAATAGTAGTTTGCTCCTAGATTATACACTTCGAGAATAGTTCCGACTTGTGCGATCGGCAAAAAGGATTTCGATTGATACTCAGGTGCAGCCCGACTCGAACGATCCAAAGCAATGGGTTTGATAGACGCAACCACATTTGCATCCGTTCTTCCCAAGTTAACTATAACTGTTCTACACTAAGAATTATCATCTAATCTACCTTTGTCACTGCTAATCTCAATCTTATCATATCTCTCCCAACCAAAAAAACTTCTAATCTCCTGCTTAAACTCAGCCGCAGCTTATTTGCAGACACCGCCGAACAAGAAAAGTTTCTTCATGAAGTCACCAATCTCCAAGCTTTTAATCCTGCTATCTTGTGAGTGCAACGAAAACCAACAGAAAACCCATTTACTGTCGAAGTTGCCGTTTCTTGGGAACCGCAATTTGTAGAGATTAGCCTTAGAATTACAGTCGGTAAAACATTCCTTACATCAAGCAGGACATTACTACTGTCTCGACTTTTCCTCAATTTTTTCCGCCTCAACCTTGTTAACAATATCCCAGTCTATCAAACTAATCTTAGATATGTGCACCGCCCCCGAAGGAAAAAGTATATTTGCTTGGAAAACCTTAAAGCCAGAATTGCTGTTGTGCAACGAAGTCATAGGCAAACGCATAGGAATGCCGATATCGAATTTAAAACCCTGCCAAATTAAACCATCCGTCGCCACTAACGTCGATTCAAAAATACTTACCGAGAAGATACCACCAACTGCTATTTTAGTAATAGTAGATGCTCCTTATACTGGTCAGCTAATCTTAATAAAAGGAGACAAAGCACCCGGATGCTTTCATCATGTCACCATCAACAGCAATGCCAAGCGAAAAAAATTAGCCAATTCTGCTAAAATTGTAGCGCGACCAGGTTATCTTGCATACATGAACTGCACTTATTCAACCGCAGAAAACGAACAAGTCAACGAATGGCTGTTAAGCAAATTCCCAGAATTTGAGCCAGTCACTGTTCCTCCTTTAGAAACATTTCGATCGCACCTGACAGAAATTCCTTGCTATCGGATGTGGCCGCAAGATAAACTAGAAGCAGGATCTTTCACCGTTTTGTTTCAAAACACCTCGGATGGAGAGAGAAATCAGCTACCAGCAGATTTTCGAGATTTAGCTCATTTTACCAACCTCTAACTATCCGCGTGCATCTGCGGTTAAAAAAAACTTCTTCCATTAATCCCGCTAAAAAATGATTTTATCCAAATTATCCAAAACAATTAATATGAAACTAAAACTAGCTTTCGTTATTTTACTGATCGTAAATTTGCTAATATTAAGTGGCTGTCAAAACAGCACTACCCCAACCTCAAGAAACGGCGAACAGATCGAACTTACGCTCTGGCACGGCATCAATCCTCCCCCAAATCGCGACGTATTTCAAACCCTCACAGACCAATTCAACAAAACCCATCCCAACATCCAGGTTAAACCAGTTTATATAGGTCAGCCAGACCAACAACTGCCCAAAATACTAACAGCAATAGTTGGAAATGCACCACCGGATTTGCTTTGGAATGCTGCCACAATTTCAGGAAAACTCGCAGAACTAAATGCAATTGAACCCTTAGAAAACTGGCTCAACAAATCGCCCCGGAAAGCGGAAATCTACCCGGCACTGTTCGAGTCAATGGAACTCGGCGGACACACTTGGTCAGTTCCTCTAGCGACAAACAACGTCGCCATATTTTACCGTCCCAGCTTATTTGCAGCAGCAGGAATCAAAGAAGTGCCGCAGAATTGGGCGCAATTAAAGCAAACAGCCCGATCGCTCACGCAAGACACCAACGGAGACGGCCGCACAGACCAACACGGCATAGTGCTCCCCCTAGGCAAGGGAGAATGGACAGTATTTACCTGGCTGCCATTCATGTTCAGCGCAGGCGGCGAACTCAAAGGCGAAATACCTCAAAGTCCTGTACCCCAAATAGATAATCCCGGTTCTCACGCCGCCTTAGAATTGTGGAGCGACTTGTTAACAGAAGGTTCAGCAATATTGTCAGCACCCGAACGCGGTTACGAACTCGACAACTTCATCGCCGGCAAAGTCGCCATGCAAATCACCGGGCCATGGACGCTAGCACAGTTGCAGCAAAGCGCGATCGACTACGCAGCAATGCCTTTACCGATTCTCAAACGCCCCGCAGCCGTCGTAGGGGGTGAAAACCTATTTTTAATGAAAACCTCACCAGAACGAGAGCGAGCAGCCCTAGTATTCTTAGAATACGTTATAGGTGAAGAATTCCAAACAGCATGGGCATTGGGAACCGGTTATTTGCCCATTAACTTAAAATCGAGACAGAGCCAAGCTTATCAAAGCTTTGTGGAAAAAAACCCTGTTTTGCGAGTATTTTTAGAACAAATGAACTCAGCCAGAGCGCGACCCATTATATCAGGTTACTCCCGCCTGTCAGAAAACCTCGGTCGCGCCATAGAGGCAACCCTTCTGGGCCGCAACCCCCAAGACGCTCTTAAAGAATCTCAAGAGCGTTTGACACTCACCTTAGATATTGCAACAGCCAAAGAGAAATAGACAATAAAAAATATTTTTTGTTGTCTGTAAATTATCCGCTTTCACTGTATTCGAGCGAAAGACTGAAAGTCTCGATTGATTGGTTAAAAATCTAGTGAAAATCACTACCGCCTGCACTTCTAATCAGAAACCGTGTTGCTTGCCCCAAACTGACGTAAAAACAGAGATTTTACGTCGCTTTTATTTGTATTTTAGGTATGGTAGGTATTATCGATCGTGATGCAAGATGTTAGGGTGAATAGAGTTACGATCGCCAGACACAAAAAGACACCCGCTCTCGCTCGGTAATAAATTTTTAACAAAAACCAAAAATTTACAAACCAATTGCTTAGCCATTAGAGATATATTTACAAAAAAGCGATACTCCCGAAATTCATGGGCAGATTTGAGCGAACAAAAAAACCGCTCCCTCAACGGCACTACAAAAAGTTAGCTCAAAAGCTTCTCCCACTACCTACCACCCATGACCTACCATCACCTAATAGAAACATTTTCTCTACCCCGTGCCTGTCCAGTGCCACCTACTGAGATCCCAACAACCGTCCACCTTTTCCCCAAACGACCATGCAGACAAAGTTCCTTAATGCAATCAAAGGACATTCCTGGCGGTACTTCCTCGCAGTAGGCGCGATCGCCCTGGTCTACTATTGGGCGTCGCAATTCGCCATTTCCACCCTCACCCTCAGTTCAGAAATTTACCCGATGTGGCCAGCCGCAGGAATTGCCCAAGTCGCCCTGCTGCTGTTTGGGCGACAACTGTGGCCGGGAATCGCGATCGGAGGCTTCCTGTTCAGCATGAGCGTACCGTCGGCCAACATCGGCACGGCATTGATCTCGGCAGGCGCCAGAACCCTGCAAGCGTGGACGGGAACTTATCTACTCCAGGGCATTAACTTTAGCGCCAGGCTCGATCGGCTCAAAGACGTTTTAGGAATAGTCGGACTAGCAGCCTTGGGATCGACCCTGATCAACTCCACCATCGGCAGCATCGTCGTATGCCTGACCGGTTTATCTAGCTGGAGCAATTTTGGCACGATTTGGGGGACTTGGTGGGTGGGAGACGCTATGGGAATTGTGCTCGTCGCCCCGCTGCTACTGACGTGGCAACAAATGCCCAAAGTCCCCACCCATCGCAAACAGATAGTTGAACGAGCGATTTGGCTGCTGCTGCTGCTAGCACTCGGCTGGCTCGTCTTCTGCTCCCGCACCCGCGCCGCCTACGCCCGCTATCCCCTCGAATACTTACCATTTCCGCTCGTAGTTTGGGCTGCCTTTCGATTCGGTCAGCGCTACACGGCCCTCTCCAACCTCATCCTCTGCGGCTTCGCAATCTGGGGTATCGCCCGAGGCAGCGGCCCCTTCCTCAAACACGCCAGCAGTATCCCCCAAGCACTGTTATCCCTGCAAGCCTTCATCGCCGTCATCGCCGTCACCGGCTTAGTCTTAGCTGCCACCGTCGCCGAACGTCACCAAGCAGAAGCCTCCCTGCGCGCCAGCGAAGCCAGCCTCGCTAACGCCCAACGCATCGCCCAGCTAGGCAACTGGGACTTAGACCGCAACGCCCAGCAATTGCGGTGGTCAGAGGAAATTTACCGCATCTTGGGACAGGAACCGGGAACTTTTGAACCCAGCCTGGAAGCCTTCTTGGAATACGTGCACCCTGAAGACAGAGAATTAGTCAAAACCTCGATCGAAGCCGCTTTATTTCAGCAACAGCCTTACAGCATCGACTACAGGCTCATACTCCCCGACGGCAGCAACCGCACAGTCTACGAACAAGCCGCCGTCACCTCCCTCTACATCACCAGCACCGTCCAAGACATCACAGACAGAAAGCAAGCCGAAGCCGCCCTGCGTTCTTCAGAAGAAAGATTTTCCAAGGCTTTTCACGCCTCCCCAGTCGGCATCAGCATCTGCACCCTCACAGACGGATGCTTCCTCGATGCCAACGAAAGCTTTTTGCGCTCATTAGGCTGGTTGCGGCATGAATTTATCGGCCGCACCGCCAACGACTTAGGAATATTCGTCAATTCAGAAGACGGGGGGCGGCTCGCCCAGATTTTGCAATCACAAAATTCCATCAGCAACCAAGAAATCAAAATTCGCACCAAAGCCGGCGAAGTGCGCGACTGGCTGCTGTCAGTGGAACTCATCCACCTCGGCAACACTCAGTGCGTTTTAATCATGACCACCGACATCACCGAACGCTTGCGTTCCGAAGAATTCCGCCGGGCCGCAGTAGCCGCCGAAGCTGCAAATCGCTCGAAAAGCATTTTTCTCGCCAACATGAGTCACGAACTCAGAACCCCCCTCAACGCCATCATCGGCTACAGCGAGATCCTGCAAGAAGACGCCCGAGACCTCGGTGCCGAAGAGTTCATCGACGACCTCCAGAGAATTAACACGGCCGGTCAGCACCTACTCGCGCTGATTAAAGATATCCTCGACTTGACCAAAATAGAAGCAGGGCGCACCGACTTGCACGTCGAAACATTCACCATTTCAACTCTGGTTGAGCAAGTAGTAACCACGATCGCGCCGATGGCAGACAAAAATAGCAATATCCTAGAAATACAATGCCCCGATGATATTGGCTCGATGCAGACCGACTTGACTAAACTCCGGCAGTCTCTGCTCAACATCCTCAGCAATGCCGCGAAATTTACTTGCTCCGGCGCGATTACCTTCGCCGTTACCCGATCCGTCGAAACCCCCGCCGACGCTGCAAAGAAAGGCAAAAAACTTGGAGCGTATAGAGGAGGTGGCCAAGCTGAAAATAGCTTGTCTCTCTTATCATCCGCTCAAGATTGGATCATTTTTACGGTCAAAGATACCGGCATTGGCATGAGTCCCGAACAGTTAGCAAGAATCTTTGAGCCTTTCACGCAAGCCGATTCTTCAACTACTAAAAAGTACGGCGGCACTGGCTTGGGGCTGACGATTACTAAGAAATTCTGCGAAATGATGGGCGGAGACATTACTGCATTAAGCGAGTTAGATAAAGGTTCTACTTTTACCATTCGGCTGCCAGCTATTTTCACAGACCTTTCGATCTCAACCGAAAAGTCTGACGACTAATATTTTTTTTTACAGTTATTTTCGATGCCTGCAACTTTTGTTTGCCTCTGCGAGTGGCTGATTATTTCGCTAGCAGAGCGGGAGATTTTGCACATAATTACTCACATTATAAACTTAGTTTTTTAGAAGTTTTTATATATAGAAATTTTAGGTTATTAGTAAGGTAATCCCTCCAAATCCTACCCGCATCCTTCTGAGGAAATAATAAATTTCCAAATAATTTAGAATTACTATAGAGGTAGAAGGTTAGGGCGGGTTAGATCACCCTAATTAATTTATGAGTAAATACGAAAAGTGCTGAAATCGTTTCCGCTGGCATGGGAATAATAAATTTTCCTCTCCAGTAGCCGCGTCCGCGATCGTTTTTTGGCGGCAACCTAGTTTTTGAGGCTAAGTTCACTTGATTAATATTCCGAACAGTTTTTCTATAGCCCAATGGCTTATTCTCGCTTGACATTGATTGAATCTGGATCATTCAATCAATGTCATCTCCACCCTGGTCTTGAATTTAATTAGACTTTTTTATGAGCCTTGCCCTGTAAAGCTTGTAGTATCGTTACCCAAACTTTCCTGAGTATTGACTTGATAAGATGATATTATTATTTTTGAGCGTGCTGCCGACATTCAGAGGATTGGTTAGTTGACCAACCTTAAAAGTTCGGAGAATTTATAATTAGCGCAGTTTGAAAGATTTTGGAGAGGAGACACGATCCCTCGGCTTCTCAATAAAACCTGTGATAGACTTCGCTCCCTTACTTGTCCCCTAACGGTATACCTACGTATATATACTATTAATTAAAAAGATATACTGTAGAAAGTTGCTTACAAAGCGCCAGAAAATATGCACCCCCACCTCCAGCGCCAACTCGAACAGCTCGGTTTAGTCGGCGAGTCTCCCCCTCCCACTGCTGAGCAGTGGCAGCTTTTATTAGAGCAGGTAAGTTGTAGCTATGAGCGAGTTCAGAGTCAGCAAGAACTTCAGCAGGAAGATTGTTTTAACTTGGAGACGGTGGCATTAAAGGATTTAACTGACTCGCCCCAGTCCCCTAAAGACTCTCCAACAGCTTCAGAATTCGATCGACTGCGGGCGATTGTCAACAGTTTGGGGGCGGGATTGTGTATCCTTGACGCGAAGGGCTGTGTAATCTCGGTGAATGCAGAGACAGAACGCTTGCTGGGGTGGCGAGAATCGGAAATTGCAGGCGTTTCTCTGCTAGAGCGCATCGGGAAGCAAAATAAAGGCAATAAATCCCAAGTTTTGACGGCTCCGAAACAGTCGCCCAGCAAGAGTGAAGATGGGACGATCGCACCTACACTAGATTTACAAGAGGCGATCGCTTCCAGTCAACCTTCCAGCAATTGGGACGACGAGTTTTTGTGTCGCGACGGCAAGATTTTACCCGTTTCCTATTTTTTCCATCCCGCAGCTGAGGGCAGCGAAATATCAGTCTTGGTGTTTTTTGACATTTTTGAGATTAGAGAACACAAGCAATCGCTCTCCATACTGCAAGCAGTTCTAAAATCTACAGATGCAGGAATTCTGGCGGTTGACAGAAACGGCAATATATGTAAATATAATCAGAAATTTCTAGAGATGTGGGGTTTGTCCGCCAGCCAAGGAAAGTTGAGCCGATCGACCTTGGGTACACTCAAAAACACGCTCAAAACAGGATTCCCCTTCGACAGGGAACAATTAAAATACCCGCAAAGATTTCTCGAAAACGTGATCAAAGTGTCGGTAGATTCAGATACTCAAATCAGCGAATTATTAGAATTTAAAGACGGAAAAATTCTTGAATTAAATTCGTTGCCATCAAAAATCGGAGCGAAAACAGTCGGTAGAGTCTGGAGCTTTCGAGACGTTACCGAACTCAAAAAACTAGAACAATCTTTGCAGTATCGAATAGAATTCGCTCAGTTGATTGCCCGTTTGTCAACCAATTTCATCAGCCAGCCCTTATCAGAAATAGACAAAGGCATCACTCAAACCCTGGAAGCTATAGCCACCTTGAGCGGGTTTGACCGCAGTTACATCTACCTGTTATCAGAAGACAAAACCCGCGCCGACAAAACCTACGAGTGGTGCGGTGAAAGCTTTCCGGCAGTCAAAGACAGCACTGACAAACAAATAGACATAGCACAAATCCCTTGGATCGCAGAAAAACTCGATCGCGCCGAATGCCTCTATATTCCAGAAATCGGCGAACTCCCGCCCCCAGCCATCGCCGAAATTGGCTATTTTATTGGTCAAAATTCAGGCGAATTCCAGACAGACTCCCCATCGCAAACAGTCAATCAAACAGCAACCGCCTCAATACCTTCGAGTGACGCTTCCCTAAATAATCTCGAATTAAAAGAACAGCTAAAAAATATTCAATCGCTGATAATTATTCCCCTAATTTGTAGTAAAAACCTAGTAGGATTTATCGGATTCGATGGCATAAAGCAAACAGCAGGCCGAGCAACCGAAATATCCACACAGCTAAAAATGGTAGGAGAAATGCTCGCCAATGTCCTAGAGCGCAAGCGAGCAGAAGCAGCCTTGAGACAATCCGAAACAAAATACCGCAGCATCTTTGAAAACGCAGTCGAAGGCATATTCCAGACAACGCCGACCGGGTACTACCTCAGCGGCAATAGCGCACTAGCCAGAATTTACGGCTACGAATCCTGTACCCAAATGCTCGCCGAACTCACCGATATCAACCGTCAATTTTACGTTAACCCCAATCGGCGCGCCGAGTTTATGGCTCAATTGCGCGCGCGCCACCAAGTGTCAAAATTTGAATCCCAAATATACCGCCGAGACGGTAGCACGATTTGGATTTCCGAAAACGCGCGCAGCATCTGCGACGAAAACGGCAGCGTTTTGTACTACGAAGGCACAGTCCAAGACATCACCGATCGCAAACAGGCAGAATCCGCCATGCAGTTGGCCCTAGAAGCAGCAGAATCCGCCAACCGGGCAAAAAGCACATTTCTCGCCAACATGAGCCACGAACTTCGCACACCCCTCAACGCCATCATCGGCTACAGCGAAATGCTTCAAGAAGAAGCCGAAGAATTGGGAAGTTGCGAGTCTGTTCCCGACCTCGAAAAAATCTGCAGCGCCGGCAAACACCTGCTATCCCTGATTGACGACATCCTAGATATTTCTAAAATTGAAGCAGGCCGAATGGATCTCTACTTAGAAAGCTTCGACATCCATACCTTAATTGAAAGTGCTGTTGCCACGGCCAGACCACTGGTCGAGAAAAACGGTAATACCCTAGAAGTGTACTGTCCAGACAACCTCGACACCATGCACGCGGACATGACAAAAGTGCGGCAAGTGCTGCTTAACTTGCTCAGCAACGCTGCCAAGTTCACAAAAAACGGGAGAATTGCGATCGGAGTGGAAAGAATTAAAAATGAACAATTAAAAATGAAAAATCAAGAGGAATCTTCCCAAATTTTAATTTCCAACTCCGAATTTTTAAGTTTCCGCGTCGCCGACACCGGCATCGGCATGACACAAGAGCAATTGCAGCGAGTTTTCCAACCTTTCACCCAAGCTGATGCCTCGACTACCCGCGAGTACGGTGGCACCGGTTTGGGACTAGCAATCAGCCAGCGCTTCTGTCAGATGATGGGCGGCAGCATTGAGGTCAGCAGCACCTTGGGCGCAGGCACCACTTTCACCGTGCTCTTGCCCAAAGCCATCAAACAGCCGGAAATCCCCAACAAAGTTCACGACAGCACTAGCCCTCCGCACGCCCCCGCTGTCGGCACGGTGCTGGTAGTGGACGACGACCCGATCTCGCGGGATTTAATTCAGCGCACCCTCAGTCGCCAAGGACTGCACATAGAAGTCGCCGGCAGTGGCGAGCAAGCTCTCCGGCTCGCTAAGCAACTACGGCCAGACGCCATTACCCTGGACGTGATTATGCCCGGAATGGACGGCTGGGCGGTACTCTCAGCGCTGAAGGCCGATCCTGACCTTGCCGAAATTCCCGTAATCCTGCTATCCTTTGTGGGCAACAAAAGCCTCGGCTTTGCATTGGGTGCCTCGGACTACCTCACCAAACCAGTGGACGGCAAACGGCTGGCTGCCTTGTTGAACAAGTACCGACGCGACCAAGACGGCGTTGCAAGTAACAATTTGACCTGTCAGATTCTAATTGTGGAAGATGACGTTGCCACGCGCGCAATACTGCGAGGCTTACTAGAAACACAAGGCTGGGCAGTAACGGAAGCTGACAGCGGACGCGCTGCTCTCGATCGACTAAAAGTTGCTCGCCCGCACCTGATATTACTGGATTTGATGTTGCCAGAAATGGATGGTTTTGAGTTGATCGGGGAAATTCGCAAATCCCATTCAGGAGATCCTATACCGATTGTTGTGATCACGGGGAAAAACTTGACACCGGCCGAAAGCCAGCAGCTCAACGGCTACGTCGAGCGGGTGCTACAAAAGGGAGTCTACAGTTGCGATAGTTTGTTGCGCGATGTTCGCTCTATAGTCAATGACAGGTTCGATCGCAGGTACGACTCGAAAGGCAAGGAGAACACCAATGGCTAAAATCCTGTTGGTCGAAGATAACGAAATGAACAGGGATATGCTTTCCAGGCGTCTGGCCCGCAAGGGACACGAGGTCTTTATTGCTGTTGACGGTGCTGAGGGAGTGTCGATGGCGCTCGCGAAAGTACCGGATTTGATTCTGATGGATATGAGTCTGCCGGTTCTCGACGGCTGGCAAGCAACGCAGCAAATTAAGGCGGCTCCTGAAACTAGCAGGATTCCGGTGATTGCGCTGACGGCTCACGCAATGGCGGGCGATCGTGAAAAGTGTCTTGCCGCCGGCTGCAATGACTACGATACTAAACCGGTCGAGTTTCCTCGACTTTTGGGTAAAATTGAAACGCTTCTCAAAGAGGCCATGACATGAAAGGTGATGAGGGCAGCGTGCTGGTTGTTGACGACAATGAGGTAAACCGCGATTTGCTGGCCCGCCGACTTCAGCGTCAAGGCCATGTGGTGACTGTTGCTGAAGATGGTCTCCAAGCTCTGGAAATGTTGCGGAGCGATCCTTTTGACTTAGTTCTTTTAGACATTATGATGCCGCAAATGAACGGCTATCAGGTGCTCGAAAGTCTGAAGGCGGACGAGAATTTGCGCTACATCCCGGTGATTATGATTTCGGCGGTGGACGATATCGACAGTATTGTCCGGTGTATAGAGTTGGGGGCGGAGGATTATCTTTCTAAACCGTTCAATCCGGTATTGCTCAAGGCTCGGATTAGCGCTTGTTTGGAAAAGAAGCGGCTGCGGGATAAGGAACAGGCGTATTTACATGAGTTGGCGCAGGAAAAGGAAAAGTCCGAGCGTTTGCTGTTAAATATTTTACCCAAGGCGATCGCGCAGCGCCTGAAACACGGGGAAATTACGATCGCAGACAGTTTCGCTGAGGTAACAGTGATGTTTGCCGATTTGGTCGGTTTTACCAAGCTTTCGGCTCATTTATCGCCGGCCCAGTTGGTGGAGTTGCTCAACGAGATTTTTTCGGCTTTTGACGAGTTGGCGGAGCGCTACGGACTTGAGAAAATTAAGACGATCGGCGATGCTTATATGGTGGTTGGCGGTTTGCCGACGCCCAGCGACGACCACGCCGAATCGATCGCGGAAATGGCGCTGGAAATTCAAGCAGCGATGACTAAGATACATACCAAGGGAGGTCAGCCGCTCAGCATTCGCATCGGCATCCACACAGGCCCGGTAGAAGCTGGGGTAATCGGTACTAAAAAATTTACTTACGATTTGTGGGGAGATACGGTAAATACAGCTTCCCGGATGGAATCTCAAGGCGTCCCCGGCAGCATTCAGGTGACAGTTGCTACCTACGAGCGCCTGCGGGGTAAGTACGTTTTTGAGGAGCGCGGCGTGATTCCAGTGAAGGGGAAAGGCGATATGATGACTTATCTGCTTGTGGCTCGAAACGCCTCATGACAAATGACCAAATGACCAATTACCAAATTGACAAATGAGCGTAAATTCTAACCTTTTAATGTACGCCCAATGGGCGGGAATTCTGACAGGAGCTTTAGCTATTTTAACAGTTATAGCATTTATCTTCAAATGGGGTTTTCGCTTCCGATTGGTAGGAGTGACAAGCTTTATGGGCGTGATTGCTGCGAGTATATTCGGTCTGGGTTTGGGACTGTTTTCCCGCACAGAAATTCCTGGTGCAGTTCGCTATTCTTTAGTTTACGATACTGGCGGCGCTCAAACAGTAGTTACTGTGCCACCTACGATCACCGAATCAGAATTAGAAGCAACGATGCGGCAAGCTGCTGCGGATTTGTACTCTCCAGGGCGCTCTGGGCGGGGCAGAGACTACATGACCATCCGGGTTCGTACAGTTGTACATCCTGAACCTGGGCTGTCGCAGCCGCTGTTTTTGGGCGAGGTGAGGCGATCGCTCGCGACTCGTGATGATGACAAAATGGCGATCGAAATATTCCCCGAAAAAGTTGCTATTCTGAAAAAGTATCAAGCTTGAAAGTAGGGTGCAGCAGCATTCTTAGGACTTACGCATGGGAGTTCAAAAACCGGGTTTTTTACCAAAATTCTTCGTTGTAACCCGCAGATTCGGTAAAAAACCCGGTTTCTTTGGTCGTAGTGCGTAAGAGCTGAAAAAATACTTGAAAATTATCAAAAAAATATCAAATTATGACTCAAGAATCAGAAAAGTTACTAACAAACCTCTACAATGCTTTTGACCCATTCTATCCTTTACCAGCCGGAGATCCGCAGTATGTTGACTGTCGGGAAGTGCGAGGAGATGGCGATATTATCGAAGATTTGGGCAAAAAGATTAAGCTATCGCAGCGAATGACTTGTCAGTTGTATGCTGGACATCGCGGTGCGGGAAAGTCAACAGAATTGCTGCGACTTCAGGAATATTTGCAAAATCAAGGCTGCTTTGTAGTCTATTTTGCGGCTGACGAGCAAGATATTAATCCCGAAGATACTGAATATACTGATATTTTGCTAGCTTGTACCAGGCATTTGTTAGAAGAGCTCAGAAATGCTAACTCTAAACCTTTACGCGATTGGATGCGAGATAGGTGGGAAGATTTGAAAGATTTAGCCCTAACCGAAGTGTCTTTTGAAACATTGAGCTTAGAGTCGCAAATTGCTCAGTTTGCCAAACTGACGGCGAATGTCAGAACCGTACCGAGTCTGCGCCAAAAAATTCGAGATAAAATTAATCCCCACACAACGACGCTGATTGATGCGCTCAATGAGTTTATTGGCGATGCTAAAAAAAACTTGCCGGATAAATCTTCGCAACTCGCAGTGATTGCCGATAATTTAGACCGAATTGTGCCGTTTTCCCAGGACGGGAAACGCAGCAATCTCGACGAAATCTTTTTAGACCGTACCGAACAACTCAAAGCTTTAGATTGTCATGTCATTTACACCATACCGATTTCTATGGTGTATTCTAACCGCGCTACTGAGTTAATCAATAATTATAACGACCCGCAAGTGTTACCGATGATTATGGTGCAGAATCCAGACGGCAGCAACCACGAAGGGGGACTTGCTAAAATCAAAGAGTTGATTGAAAAGCGGGTAAAACAAGTCAATCCGAATCAATCTTTAGAAACAGGATTGTTTGACAGTGGAGAAACTCTAGAGCGCCTGTGTTTGATGAGTGGGGGTCACGTCAGAAATTTGCTGTTGATGATGCAAGAAGCAATAACTCGCACCGAGGATTTGCCAATTACTGCAAAAGCAGCGCAAAGGGCAATTACTCAAGCGCGGGATGTCTACCGCAGAACTCCTGAAAAAGACGAATGGCAAATTTTAGCGAAAGTCTCCCAAACTCAGCGCATACTGAACGATGAACAGCACCGCAATTTATTGTTTAGCCGCTGTATTTTGGAATACCGATACTATGATGAAGAAGGAGAAATGCAGCCTTGGTATGATGTTCACCCGTTGATTAAAGGAATTAAACAATTTAAAGATTGTCTTGCACAACTTCAGCCATGACAGCAGAAATAATTGATTGGGATGCCGATTTACCCGAAGCAGAACCAGAGGAAGAATATCAAACTCTGGTACGGACTCTCAAACGGACAAATGGTTTCCGGTTGTTGTTTGTTGAGTGTTCGCCTGCGGAAGGTGAACGCTTGATTGCGAAAGTTCAAGCAGATGTGCCGCAGAAAAAGATTGAGGTGTTGCCGCTGGATGAGTCGGTTTATAATTTTTATAAGATAATTGAAGATTTGCCAGACCGAGATGCAATTAATATCCTGTTTGTGAAAGGCTTAGAATATTCACTTTATGAATATGAGAAAGAAAAAAAAGAGCTCGGATGGGAAAGCAAGGATATTTATTCTTATAGTTGGCGGGGTGTGCCGCCTGTTTTAATTAATTTAAACCAGCAGCGGGAAAGATTTAGAGATGATTTTAAGATTTGTTTTGTGTTTATTTTGCCTCGTTTTGCAGTTAATTATTTGATCCAGCGGGCCCCGGATTTCTTTGATTGGCGATCGAGCTTATTTAAGTTGTCGATTGATAAAGAACTCCTGCAACTAGAATCAAGGCAGGCTTGTTCCGAAAGAGGGAAGCGAGAAGATTATCTAGCTTTGACTCCCCAAGAACGCAAACAGGAATTGGTGAGGATTCAATCTTTAATTGATGAGGAGGGGCAAACATCCGAACAACAAGCAGAATTGTTTTATGAACAAGGTTTATTGTATGGCCATGCTCAAGAATATGCAAAGGCAATCGCCTCTTACGACAAAGCCTTAGAAATCAAACCAGATAAACACGAATCCTGGTACAATCGGGGCTATGCACTGGGTAAATTAGGCAGGTGGGAAGAAGCAATCGCCTCTTACGACAAAGCCTTAGAAATCAAACCAGATGACCACGAAGCCTGGAACAATCGGGGCAGTGCACTGCATAATTTAGGAAGATTGGAAGAAGCGATCGCCTCCTACGACAAAGCCTTAGAATTCAAACCAGATGACCACGAAGCCTGGAACAGTCGGGGCCAGGCACTGGGTCATTTAGGAAGATTGGAAGAAGCGATCGCCTTCTACGACAAAGCCTTACAATTCAAACCAGATTACAACGACGCCTGGTACAATCGGGGCGTTGAACTGTGTAATTTAGGCAGGTGGGAAGAAGCGATCGCCTCCTTGGACAAAGCCTTAGAAATCAAACCAGATGACCACGACGCCTGGTACAATCGGGGCTTTGCACTGCGTAATTTAGGCAGGTTGGAAGAAGCGATCGCCTCCTACGACAAAGCCTTAGAATTCAAACCAGATTACCACGAAGCCTGGAACAATCGGGGCTTTGCACTGTGTAATTTAGGCAGATGGGAAGAAGCGATCGCCTCCTTGGACAAAGCCTTAGAATTCAAACCAGATTTTCCCGTTGCATTTTATAATAAAGGTTACTGCTATGCCCTGCAAGGTCAAGTTAACTTATCTATTCAATTTTTTCTGCAAGCTGTCAAATTGAAGCTTGAAAAATACCCCTTTCTCGCAAAACTTACTTGGATTTTGACAGCATTCGATCGCATACTCAGTTTCAAGCCTTGATTCAAGAATAGGGATTTGTCCTTGGGCGGGGCGGGTTTATAAAAGTGTCGGTTTAAGGAAATTATTGTTGAGAAAACCCGCCCCTATAACATCAAAAACACTTTTCAACAAAGCTAATGGACACGATATAATAGGAGAATTAATAGCGAGGTAAAAGATGACTCAACTAAATGTCAATCTAACCAATGACAAATTTGCCGAACTCATCGCCCATGTCGATGATAGTGGAGAACGAATTGTCATAGAACAGGAAGGAAGAGCGATCGCTGCTATCATTACTTATGCAGACCTGAAGCGGTTGGAGGCCCTAGAAGCTGCCCTAATTAACAAAGCAAAACTACAAGAGTATGAATGGCTAAAAACTGCGACCCGCAATCCAGCTTTTGATTCTCTGAGAGACTCAGCAGAAGATATCTACACTTTAGCTGATGGCTTGCCATTCCACGACCCTGAATGGATTAAAACAGTAGCAATCGAGCCTCATTTTGGTTCGATCCTAGACCCCGAAGAAGACATTTATACCATAGCTGATGGTAAACCCTTCCATGACCAAGGGTAAGATTTTCCTAGTACCGTTTCCCTATGATGATTTATCGGCACACAAACTGCGTCCAGCAGCTTATTTGACTAACCATTTGGGAGCGCGGCGTCATGTTATTCTTGCTTATATTACAAGTCGCTTGCCAACAAATTTACTGGAAACAGATATCGTATTAGATGCTTCTCATCTCGACTTTCAGGCTTCAGGGCTGCGGGTGCCATCTACTATCAGGCTGCATCAACTGGTAACTGTTTCTACAGTGGTTATTCAGCGTGAGTTGGGTGAATTGTCATCAGATACACAGGCTCAAATTGCTGAAAAGCTCTACAATTTGCTAAGTCAGTGAGCGCCGATAGGTGAAAATTATATCAGGACTTACGCAACTTTTAAAGTTTTACACTACCCGTAGTAATAAGGACCGGAATGCACTACAAATAGGGTGGATGTGTAAGTGCTGTTAGATATTGGGTGAGGTTTGTCACACCTCAGTACGATCGCCCTTTCCTCTTTTCTACGCAGTCATATAAAAAAATAGTATTAATCTATACCTACAAATCCAAGCTCTAGAATTATAATGAAAAAAATTGAAAAAGCTCCCAAGTTCCTGTAAAATTGCCATAAATAACCAAAGAGTCGCGATCGAAAGCACTCAAAGGCGAAAAAGATCGCATATAAAAAAGAAAAGAATCAATTAGACAGAAAATAAAGAGGTGAAACCCCTTGCAAAAATTAGCCAGCATAGAAAAGCCGATCGACTCAGGGGAAAAATCCATAGCAGTCAACACCCAAAAGGCTCAAACATTTTACGATCGCGGCAACGCCCTAGAAGCAATGGGACGATTCCAAGCTGCGATCGAATCTTGGGAAGAAGCGATCGAACTTGAACCAAAATTTTATGAAGCCTGGTACAACCAAGGCGTAGCCCTCAAAAAAATGGGCCAGCTAGAAGAATCGATCGCAGCCTACAACAAATCCCTACAAATCAAACCAAACAATCCCGAAGCGTGGTATAATCGCGCCAACGTTTTGCGGAAGCTCAACAGACTCTCAGAAGCGATCGCATCCTACGAAAAGGCGATTGCACTCAACCCCAGCTACCCCGAAGCTTGGACGAACCGGGGCAACACCCTCGTCAGCTTAGAAAAATTATCAGAAGCGATCGACTCCTACGACAAAGCTATAGCTATCAAACCAGACTACTGCGAAGCTTGGTACAACAAAGCATTTGCCCTGAGAAAATCCGACCAAAATACAGCCGCGATCGCCTCCTTCGACAAAGCGATCGAACTCAAACCCGACTTGCATCAAGCCTGGTACAACCGCGGCTTAGCCCTAGCCGATGAAAAACTCTACCCGGAAGCCGTCGCCTCCTACGACAAAACCCTGCAACTGCGGCCGAATTCCGCCGAAGCCTGGAACAAACGCGGCACGGCGATCGCCCAAATGGGACAATTTGAAGAAGCGATCGCATCTTGGGACAAAGCCCTCGAACTCAACCCAAACGACAGCGAAACTTTTTACAACCGCGGCTTAGCCTTCGCCAACTTACAACGCTTTGAAGAAGCAATAGCCTCTTGGGACAAAACCGTAGAGTTGCAGCCAGACAACACGGAAGCCTGGTACAACCGCGCCGTCGCCCTCAAAAAAATTCAACGATTTACCGACGCGATCGCCTCCTACGATAAAATCATCGCACTCAAACCCGACGAGCCCAACCTCTACTATCAAAAAGCTTGCGTGTACGCCCTGGAAAAACAAGCAGGCGAGCTCACAAACAGCCAGGAACTTGTCGCCACCAGCATCCGGCTGGCGATCGAAAACTTATCCAAGGCGATCGAACTCAATCCGCAAAAATACCGGAAATTGTGCAAAAATGACTCTAAATTGCGTACAATACGGGAAGAAGTGCGGTTTTTAGCTTGATTTCAGGGTAGCTATGATTGATGGATACGGATGCCGCACTGCAACCTTTGTAGGCAAAACAGCACCATAAACCCCAATCATGCAAACCCTAGACAAAACTCAAGCAAAATTCGCTCAACTGGCAGCTCACCTCAGAGAAGTTAACGACATCGAATCAGCCTCGTCGCTGCTGCATTGGGATCAATCAACTTATATGCCCGCCAAAGGTGCAAGTGCCAGAGGCCGCCAGTTGGCTACTCTCCAACAAATATCCCACGAAAAATTTACAGATCCAAAAATAGGTGAACTCCTAGAAGACTTGCGTTTCTATGAACAAACCCTCCCCTACGACTCCACCGCAGCCAGTCTGATTCGCATAGCCCGCAGAGACTACGAGCGCGCCGCTAGAGTCCCCGCAACTTTCATGTCAGCACTCTGCCGCCACCAAGCCGACTGCTACGAAGCTTGGGCTGCGGCTAGAGCAGCCAACAATTTCGCCGCGGTCGAGCCGTATCTTGAAAAAACCCTAGAATTAAGCAGGCAGTACGCCGAGTTTTTCCCCGGCTACGAACACATCGCCGATCCTTTGATCGATCGTAGCGACTACGGCATGAAAGTATCCCTGCTGCGCCCGCTTTTCGCCAAACTGCGTCAAGAATTAGTGCCGATAGTCGAAGCCATCACCTCCCAGCCTCCCGCCGACGACTCCTGCTTGCACCAAGACTTTCCAGAATCCCAGCAACTAGAATTCACTCGCAAAGTTGTAGAACGCATGGGGTTCGACTTCCAACGGGGACGGCAAGACACCACCCTGCACCCGTTCATGACCAACTTCTCCATAGACGACGTGCGAATTACCACCCGCGTCTATGAAGACCACTTGGATCAAGCACTGTTCAGCAGCATCCACGAAGCCGGACACGCCCTCTACGAACTCGGAAATTCCCCGGAATTTGAGGGCACGCTGCTTGCAGGCGGCATTTCCTCCGGCGTGCACGAAAGTCAGTCGCGACTTTGGGAAAATTTGGTCGGGCGCAGTCGCGGTTTTTGGGAATGTTTCTACCCGCAACTCCAAGGGGTATTTTTGCGACAGTTGGGACACGTATCCACTGACGCATTTTACCGGGCAATTAACAAAGTCTCCCGATCGCTCATCCGCACCGACGCCGACGAAGTAACCTACAACCTCCACGTCGCCATCCGCTTTGACCTAGAATTGGCAATGGTAGAGGGAAAACTAGCAGTGCGAGACCTCCCCGAAGCCTGGAACGAACGCTATAAAACAGACCTCGGCGTTGTCCCCGCCACCGACAGCGAAGGCGCCATGCAAGATGTTCACTGGTATGTTGGTACGATCGGCGGAATGTTCCAAGGTTACACCCTCGGCAACTTGATGAGCGCTCAATTCTACGAAACAGCAGTAAAAAACAATCCTGAAATTCCCGTAGAAATAGAGCGAGGCAATTTTACCGTACTCCACGACTGGCTCAAACAAAACATCTACCAGCACGGCCGTAAATACACCGCTGTCGAATTGATCGATCGTGTTACAGGTTCACCTTTAACTATCGATCCCTTTATCCGTTACATTCGCCACAAATACGGGGAGTTTTATGTCATTTGAGGGATAGCAACTTCACTTTGCAGACTTTAAAATTACAAAAAAAGTAGCCGCTTAAAAAAAGGGCGATACTGTTTGAGTATCGCCTAATTTTACAGCGGAAATCAAAAGTCTTAAATAAGGGAGTATGTATGTCTGAACTCTTTCAGGCTGTGATCGCCAGCGACGAAAAAACCGACTTGCGTCAGTTTGTCAGCGATTTACGCGCTTTGGGAAACAAATATTTACTGCGAAACGACATAGTTAACGCTTTTGCAGCCTACTGCACCAAATACGAAAAGCCCGAACAGTTCCATCAATCTTCTCTTTTAAGCAAACTGATTTACTACGTTCAGGAAATTATTCTCGAAGATGGCAGCTTTTGCGTCTTGCTGCGGCCAAAAATTGCTAGTATGGAAATAGTACGAGTTGCAGACGACTTGAGTGTTGAGCAGATGACAGTGCAAGAATTGCTCGACGTGCGCGATCGCTTCGTCAACCACTTTCACCCCCAAGAAGGCGATATTCTCGAACTAGATTTCGGCCCTTTTTACGATTATTCCCCCACCATTCGCGACCCCAAAAACATCGGCAAAGGAGTGCAATTCCTCAACCGATACCTGTCCAGCAAACTGTTCCAAGACGCCAGACAGTGGCAAGAAAGTCTATTTAATTTCTTGCGAATTCACCGCTACAACGGCGTACAATTACTAATTAACGATCGCATAAAATCCCAAGAACAACTTTCCGAACAAGTCAAAAAAGCCCTCACCTTTGTCAGCGATCTTTCTGAAGAAGAACCCTATGAAAGATTTCGACTGGTCCTGCAATTGATGGGTTTCGAGGCCGGTTGGGGAAATACCGCAGCCCGCGTACATGAAACCCTAGGAATTCTTGACGAATTAATTGATTCGCCCGATCCTCAAACCCTAGAAGCATTTATTTCTCGCATCCCGATGATTTTCAAAATCGTCCTAGTTTCTCCTCACGGCTGGTTCGGCCAAGAAGGAGTTTTGGGGCGGCCGGATACGGGAGGTCAGGTAGTTTATGTCCTCGATCAAGCCAAGAGTTTAGAGAAACAACTGCAAGAAGACATTCATCTTGCAGGTCTCGATAGTTTAGGAGTCAAACCTAAAGTAATTATTCTCACCCGGTTAATTCCTAACAGCGACGGTACGCGCTGCAACGAACGTTTGGAAAAAGTTCACGGCACGGAAAATGCTTGGATTTTGCGGGTTCCATTCCGGGAGTTCAATCCCAAACTGACTCAAAATTGGATTTCTAGATTCGAGATTTGGCCTTATTTGGAAACTTACGCGATCGATTCAGAAAAAGAACTTCTGGCTGAGTTTCAGGGGAAGCCAGATTTAATTGTCGGCAACTATTCCGACGGTAACTTGGTAGCGTTTTTGCTGTCTCGCAAACTAAAAGTTACTCAGTGCAATATTGCCCATGCGCTGGAAAAATCTAAATATTTGTTCAGCAATCTCTACTGGCAAGAATCAGAGGAAAAGTACCATTTTTCGCTGCAATTTACGGCGGATATAATTGCCATGAATGCAGCTAATTGTATTGTCAGCAGCACCTATCAAGAGATTGTGGGCCAACCCGATAGTGTCGGTCAGTACGAATCTTACCATTGTTTTACGATGCCGGATTTATACCACGTTGTGAACGGGATTGAACTGTTCAGCCCTAAATTCAACGTCGTGCCGCCGGGAGTTAACGAAAGTGTGTACTTTCCCTACACGCGGATCGAAGACCGGGTGCAAGGCGATCGCGATCGGCTCAACGAATTGCTGTTTACTCTAGAAGATCCGGAACAAGTCTTTGGAAAACTCGACGACCCGCACAAGCGCCCTTTATTTTCCATGGCGCGGCTCGATCGCATTAAAAACATGACAGGCTTAGCAGAATTGTTTGGAAAAAGCCAGGAATTGCAAGAAAAATGCAACTTAATTCTAGTAGCTGGCAAGCTGCGGGTCGAAGAAACCGAAGACTACGAAGAAGCAGAAGAAATTAAAAAGCTCTACGCAATTATCGACCAATACAACCTTCACGGTAAAATTCGCTGGTTGGGAGTGAGGCTTTCCAAAAGCCTGTCCGGCGAAATCTACCGGGTAATCGCCGACGCCCAAGGTATATTTGTTCAGCCAGCATTATTTGAAGCTTTCGGCTTGACAATTCTCGAAGCAATGATTACCGGTATTCCCACTTTCGGGACGCAGTTTGGCGGTCCGCTGGAAATTATTCAAGATGGCGTAAATGGGTTTTATATCAACCCGACCAACCACCAGGAAACTGCCCAAAAACTTCTAGATTTTTTATCGAAATGCGAACACAATCCCAACTATTGGTATGAAATTTCAACGCGAGGAATTGACCGAGTTTACAGCACCTATACCTGGAAAATTCATACTACCAAGCTGCTGACGCTGGCGCGGACTTACGGTTTCTGGAACTACTCGTCCAAGGAAAATCGCGAAGATATGCTTCGCTACATAGAATCGCTGTTTTATCTGATTTACAAGCCGAAAGCGAAGGCTTTATTGGCAGAACACGCGAACCGATAACTGCCGAATTTTGCTTTTTATATCAAATCCGTTGGCATCGGAATTATTAATCTCTCTCTTCCCTTTCTCTGTATCCTTTCCGTCAATAGGGGTTTAATAATTCCGGTACAACCGAAATTGGTATTACGGGGAGATAGAAGGAAAAAACTTCGCCTTTCATAGATCGACTTTGTACAAAATCCGCCTGTAAAGATTTGTGAATGACGGCAGGTTTTGTACCATAAGACTGAGGCTAATATACGTGGTTTATACGAAAATATTGACTTTGGTCACGAAACATCTCTGAATCAACCGGGTTTATAGGAAGAGTGGGAACTTGCCCCTACTTCAAACACGTAACTTCCAACTCGCAACTTCTGAGTGCTGGTGTCCCTATTGCCGAAATTCTAGAGACCTGGCCAGATATAGCAACCGTGCCAGAAGGTTGAACTTTCTTAATGGTCCAAACCAATGCGGTCTATTACCCCTTCTCTCGGACTTCTTGTTACCCGATCGCGAAGTGAAATGGTCTTGTTCCTTCTTCCTTTTGTTATATGTTTCAGAAAGCAGTCCGGGTAATACAATTAGATTTAGAAACATGAAAACAGCGAAACCTTGTCAAACCTCACTAACAGGATGAAATTTATGCGTGTGACTACTGTTACGATTTTCAGCTTGATTGCTCTGCTCGTTCCCGGCTTAACCCGAAAGGCCACTGCTGCTTTCGACTCCGAACCCTTGGTGCAGGAAGAGTACCGCAGAGATTTTACGGCTCCCGCCGATCCGGGTGCGTCAGCATCGCCCGAGGGAAAGTCCCAAGCAGATATGTTTAACAAGCCTTTTTACGCCGGCGAGCAGCCAGTGAGAAAGGAAAAAACTATCTCGGCGGGAGCTGACGGGCCAGAAGTTGCCGCCATACAGCAGCGCTTGCAGGTGCACAGTTTCAAGGTTGGGACGATCGACGGTACCTATGGCTCTCGCACTACATCGGCGGTTCGTGCCTTTCAGCAGTCTAAGGGTTTGAACGCAGATGGCATTGTGGACAAAGAAACTTGGACAGCTTTAGCAGCAGATCCGGCATCAGCTTCTGAAACTGTGCAGAGCAATGCTCCTATTCTGAGCAATGCTGCGGTTCCCGGCAATCCTCCAACTCTTCTAAATAAAGGCGCTGTCGGTTCCAAGGTGAAGACGCTACAGGTGCGTTTGGAAATACAGGGTTACGATCCGGGCCCGATCGACGGCATTTTTGGCGCTCGCACTGCTACGGCTGTCAAGAACTTTCAGAAATTTAAGGGTTTGATGGCTAGCGGCATGGTGGACGAAACAACCTGGAAAGCGCTCGGCCAAAAGTAAGTGACAAGTGAAAAATACGGAAAATTGCTGTGGCGATAACTCATGATTGAACCCGGTGTCCCAAAATGACCGGGTTTCTCGATGTTGGGCGATCGAGCAATTGGGTCATTACCCTGCGGATTTATCAGTGGGTCGCTTCCTTCAATCTAAAATCTAAAATCTAAAATCTAAAATCGATTGACCGATCGCTCTGTTGTGTGCTAGAGTAATTGAATGTCTAAATGCGGATATGGCGAAATTGGCAGACGCGCCAGATTTAGGTTCTGGTTCCGAAAGGAGTGAAGGTTCAAGTCCTTTTATCCGCACTACTCTCACAGCTTTGTACATCAATAGTTTCAGGTTTGTTACTGTACAGTAACAAATTATTTTTGACATACTTACCCCTCTCAATAGACGCTGATTCTTGACACTTGACTGACTGACGCTATCGAGCAGTATCAACTGCACGATCGAGTATTTCAAAGTCAACTACGACTAACCCATAACCATCCTCAGAGAACCGATATTCTCCTCGCTCTAGTGCATCTGCAAAGGTCTCCAGATAAACGCGAAAATTAGGTGCAATCAGCCCTCTAGTAGGCTCCTGCCACTCAACAATAATGACTTGTCCAACATTTCCGCCTGCTGCTGGGGCTAAATTTACGCATTCGCAAGCACCATTGCTTTCCATTGTGAATGGAATCCAATTCTGGTTCCACCAACCGTTCCAGATTCCTTCAAAAATATTTTCACGATCGCACCTAAAATTATCGTCTGAACAATCCTGCCATTTTTCAGATATTTCGATCGCGCTTTCGAGAGAGAGGAACTCCAAGTGGGGGAACAGGGAATAAGATTCTTCATCCTGACCGTTATGCACGCGGTAAGACAGCGTGAAATCTTCGGGAAACTCTACACCAAAAAATGCTTGTGCCCGATAAATCTCCTCATCAGTAGCGCCTGGTTTAAGACTTTTCAGCACTTGAGGTGCATTGGCTGCCAGCCAATTATGAATTCTTTCCCAAATTATTTTCATGAGAAACCTCCGAAGCTAGAAACTCAGTCTATGCGAGAACTGAGAGGAAAGCGAGATAGCGGTTTTAACCGCCTAAAATTCAACCGGGGTGCTGACTTTCTTTGCCCTGCTACTTTTTATCGACTCTAACGAGCGCTGAGGTCATTATAGCAATCCTAACCACGCTCAACTGCTTCAATCTGAACCTTTTTTCCATCTTCTTTCCCCTCCTCTGCGTCCTCTACGGTTCGTTCAATCATTCCTGAATTTAGCTTAATTTTTAGCGACTATGACAACAACTTTCTAATCTATTACGTCAAGGAACATCTAATATTCTCAAATCACGGCTCAAAAAAAAACTTGTAGATTTGTGCCTCTCACGGACTGCTGCTACAGCGATGCCTTCTCAATTGATGGTGTCAATCTACTCGGTTCAGGCGATAAACAAAGCAATCATCGTCACCGAACTTTCGGTACTCGATAAATTGAAAGCCCAGACGTTCATAGAAATGGTGGGCGCGAGTATTATTGGCTAGCGGATCGACGAGGACAGCTTTCACCGCCGGATCTGCGAAACATCTGGCAATTGCAAGCTGCATCATTTGTGTTCCATAGCCTTTGCCTAAATCGGTTTGTTCCCCAATCCAAATATCAATTGCACGAAGATCAGCCGTGACATCACCCCAATAGTTGCTATCCTCGCGTGCCGGATCAATAATCTGGACAAATCCGATCGGACGACCATCGATTTCAGCAATCAATTGCTCCCTCCAATCGGGCGCGCGCTCAAGTTCCACCTCCCAAGCCCAGTCATCGTTAGGATCTGACGCAATTACGTGAGGTTGCTCATCCCAGTGTCGTAACAGATCCAAATCAGCGGAAGTCGCGGAGCGTAGATTAATCATAACTTCTTTGAACGTCAAACTTGTCATAGCTGAGATCCGAGTTTTCCCAGGTAATATTGGCTCGATCGCCCCTCGCTTACCCTGACTAAAATCATACTCTGTTTCCCTAACTATTCCTCCTCAATCATACTTTGGACAATATTCATATGATGCTTAACGGCTAAATTGAGTGGCGACAAATATCACAAAAACTAAGCGACATGACGCTGATTATGGCTTCAACGTCGTGTTAGCGGGCTGGCATACAATCATTATCCGTCATAGCACAATATAACTCTTGGCAGACTCCAACGAAATGTCTGGGAGATTACGAAGCATATCATCCCATGTCTTCTGTGCTTGCAATGCTTCTATAACGACTTGAAGCGGCTCTGAGAATATGGCTGGAAAATCTGCCTCTTCGGAAAACTGAATCTTGAATGCTAATTGCTCTTGGGGCGGGGTGAACTGAGCGTTGACTCCTTCTTTGTTACCTCTTGCATCAACCCGATACCAACCAAATTCAGGTAGATGGATGGCATTGAAACCGTGCAAACTATACGGCGCACCCTTGTCATCAATACTTAACCGCTGGTAGCAAAGACCTGCTGGAATGTCATTTGCTCTTAGTAACGCTGCTAGCAAGTGACTTTTCGCATAGCAATATCCTGTTTTGTGCTGAAGTACATCTGAAGCTCGACAGGTCACAGGACTCATTTGATAGTCATAACTGTGACGAATTTCATCTCGCACCCACTCAAAGCAAGCCTTAGCTATCGCCGTTGGTGTCTCATATCCCGATGCGATTTGTTTAGCACATTCCATAATTTCGGGATGCTGCCAATCAATAACTTCACTCACTTTCAAGTATTCTTCCATGTCAACCGCTAGGAACGCTATAGCCTCAATTGTAAACGCCTCACCAACAAATTTGAACTGTGTTAGCCAGTAACCTTTCCATCCTCTGTGCCCTCTGCGTCCTCTGCGGTTTGTTCAATCCTTCCCCCATTAACCTCAATCTTTTTCTGCTGACGTTCCGACGCAGCTTTTTGCAGCATTTTCAACTTTTCAGGGTCAGCATTCGATCGCCAAAACAACTTATGATCCTTAATTTTAACGCAGTTTTCCTCCAAACACTTCACCCACTCCCGATGTTTTTTAGGTGCGCCACGATCGAGAATCCCTAACTTTTCTTCTTGGCGAGTGAGTTTCGCAAACTTGTCGTAATGGGGATAACTAGCAGTAACAAAAGCTTCTTTTCTAACTAAAATTGGCGGATTATACACATCAGAAAAGTCTTGATAGCTGACCGAAAGATCGCGCAAATCTATGTGCATAGAAGTGTGAAGGGCTGGATGGGGGTTAGTGTCAAAATCGGGATAAAATAAATAGGAAATCTGAGGTTTGCGAGCGTAAAATTTGATAATTGTCGCCCCGTCAAGCCTGCCAATTGTGCGGTTGGCGCAGCCTTCGTAGAGCCGCAGCAAAGGGTCAAGTTCTTCTAATGCAGAGACGTGAACTGAAAGGGAACCGGGCTGTTTGTAGCCGATCGCACTATCTTCGCAGCAGTCAGCCACAATATCAGGTTTGCTCAGACTGTATAGCATTAAATCTGCCAAAGTGCAAGCTTTTTGATAATTGTCAAACAAACCTTTAATGTCGTTGCGGATTTGAGCCGGGAGTCGGCGCATTGAAGGTCGATCGCCCAAACCGTTGAGAGCGAGATATACTAGCAAATCTTGGCGGCGCTTATCGGCGATTCTCTCCCAATCATCCGCATCCGTTGCTTGCAAAATCACCCTCCAAGCGCGATTAAAACTGTGAAATTCCCCTTTAATTACCGATTCTTCAGCTAATTCGCCTTTAACCGGAAGGCGGCCCCGATCGCTCACAAAATCCATCAAAGGAGCCAACATTTCCGTATAATCCTCAAACCGCTTAACTTGCGATCGCACTCTGGGAGTCGATAAGTGCGATCGAAACCGAGAAGCGCGAAAACCTTCACCCTCCGCAGCATCACGAAACACAAAATAAATCCCCAAAGCCACAGGAATTGCATCAACACTCAAAACTTGGTCAATATAAACCTTCAACTCTTCTTGTTCGTAATACTTCTGAAAAGTATTCCGAGAAGTAATCACCCCATCCCCGTAAGCAATTTGACCTCGATCGCTATCATCAATCAAAACTTGAGCCGCTACAACTAATAAACTCTTAGTTAATTCCCAAGCATTCAGCAAAGCTTCTCGGCGTTCCGCCAAAGATTCAATGACATTAATCACATAACCAATATTCACAATATCAGCACAAATTCGCGGAGTATCCGGCTGATAGTATGGGTCCCAACCAGAAATAGCATAACCCTCTTGTGCAATATATTTAACATCCCCGCCGTAACCGCAACCGTAGTCAAAAAAAGTCGCCCCGTCCCTCACTAAATCAGCTTCTAAAACCAGACGCAAAGGTTTAGAAAGAGAGTTGCGTACCATCGCAGCTTTGTGTCGCTCGATTTTGGGAATTGATACTTCACTATTCTCCTGTTTCAAACGCTCGACAACAGCATGATCTTGGATTTCCACACCGCAATATCCCAAATATTTGAGCCAACCCTCGCGAGTGCCGATAACGCTAGTATTGTCAAGCAGCCCCCACTTTTCCTCGCAGCGAGTCAGCCTCGCAAACTTTTCGTAATGGGGATAATCTGCAGCTACAAAAGTTTCCTTACGGTGCAAAACCGGGGGATTTTCGCTGTTGCTGTAATCAAAACATTTAACTTCCCCAGTTGCTAGATTAATCTGGATGCTGGTTTGCAAAGCAGGATGAGCATCTGTATCGAAATCAGGGTAAAAAAGATAAGATATTTTAGGTTGATGGAGTGAAATTTTAACTAAAGTTGCTTCATCAATATTTTCCAGAGTGCGTCTGGCACAATTTTCGTAGATTCCGAGGACAGGGTTGAGTGTCTGCAAAGCCGAAACGTGAACATAAAAAGCCGTCGGTAATTTTTTTCCCACCTTGCTTTCCCGACAGCAGCGAGCCACCTTTGCTAGGAGATTGTCAACACATAAATTATTGATTTCCTCGAGCGAGTACGGCCCAGGATTTGCAGAATCTTGCTCAGAGATAGCCTCGTTTTCGTACAATAAAACTTCTCGCTCAAAAATCATCAAAGGCGTTAGCAGTTTTTCATCATTTTCTAATGAATCGCTATCTAAAATAGTGTTTGTACTGGTATCGTAATTCATAGCTAAATTAATTATTTTTTTAATTAACCGCAGAGAACGCAGAGGACACGGAGTGAAGAAACAAACAAAATTTTCCTAGATTGTCTATATGTAGGATGCACACTCCGTAACATACCGCTTTATTTATTAGTCTTTTAGAGAGGGATTTCGTTTTTGTAAGGGCGATTTTAATCACCGAGTAATATCGACTACGAGCGAGTAAGATATTAACCAAACATTCGAGTTTCCACAAATTCTTTAACCCGGGCTAAATGACTAGACAAACTCACTAATATATTCTCAACCCTCTCAATATTTAATAATTGCACCTCTGATGGTTTAGATTGAAAGCCTCGCGCTTGATGCTCCAATTGTGCGGCTAAATCCGACATCAGAGCAACTCCCACATTAGCGGAAGTTCCCTTGAGACGGTGGGCTTGATATTCCACAGCTTGCCAATCTTTAGCTTCTAGAGCTAGTTTGGCAGCAGCCATATCAGCTTGGGCGCCTGCCACAAAAGCTTGCAAAAGTCGCTCTGGCAATTTAATATTAACTCGTCCGAGTTGCTCCAATCTGCTCTTGTCGAACAGTCCGTCGTAGTCTCTATGTTCCCAAGTTTGAAGTCCGATCGCCCTTGGTGTCGGCCCAGCCACAACCTGCGCTTTTTCCACAACTTCTGTATAACTTGTTGCTAATGGAGATTTATTTTCAGAATTAATACTTTTAACTCCATACTTATTTTTACCATGAACATTTAGGGCTTCATACTTTTTCAGGGCCGCCGCCAAAGCATCTAAATCTACAGGCTTGCTGAGATAATCGTCCATCCCCGCCGCCAGACATTTTTCTCGTTCCCCCGGCATAGCATGAGCAGTTAAAGCCATCACAAAAGTATGCCGCTCGCTTCCTTCGATTTGCCTCAACTTTTGGACCGTTTTGTAACCGTCAAGTACCGGCATTTGACAGTCCATCAGCACTAAATCATAGCTTTTTTTTGCCAGCAACTCCAGCGCTTCTTGACCGTTGACCACGCAGTCAGCCTGATAGCCTAAAACAGCCAACTGTTCGACAAGAACTTGTTGATTTATCGGGTGGTCTTCCGCTACCAAAATTCTCAGCGATGACGGCGAATTGGAAGTAACATATTGAGAATTAACTGGTGACAACTTGCAAGTATTAGTAGGGTCCACTCTCCCAAACTCTCCCGTTGCCTTCACCGGCGCAAGCATTGCCTCCAGCAGGTGGCTTGGCCGCACTGGCTCGATCAAATATCCGTTAAAACCCTGACGGCAAAGCGCTTCCGCCTTCGGCTGTTCCCGCAAAGCAGTCATGGCGATTAACGAGCCAACTATAGAGGTCGATCGCACTTTCCTAGCAAATTCCTCCGCATCCAACTCTGGCATTTGCAAGTCCACAAGCACCACATCCCAGCTTTTTCCCCCCTCCCCCGAATTCTGAGAAATCCCGCCCTGGGCATTGTTCAACCAACTCAAAGCCTCAGCAACAGTTTCCGCCTCATCGCAGCGGGCCCCCCAACTTTGAGCGAGCGATCGCACGGCTGCCCTTCTCAAAGCGCTTCCAGAGACTACTAACAGTTTCTTGCCCGCAAGTTCGGGATCGTGAGGCTCAACTTGCAACTGTTTTTCCAAAGGTACAGTAAACCAAAAAGTAGCACCGCTGCCTAGCAAACTGCGAACTCCAATGTCCCCTCCCATCATCTCCACTAACTGCTTGCAAATAGCCAAACCCAAACCCGTCCCGCCGTATGGCCTAGTAGGAGAATCGTCTACCTGAGAAAAAGATTGGAACAGCTTTGTTTGCCCTTCTGCGGAAATTCCAATGCCAGTATCCCGCACGGAAAACAGCAATCTTGCTTGTTGTCTACCATCTGCCAGTCGGTTGCCCTGTTTGACAGTTACGTGAACTAGAACTTGACCGCGATCGGTAAATTTTATGGCATTCCCCGTCAAATTCAGCAAAACTTGCTTCAATCTGCCCGCGTCGCCAATCAACTTTCTCGGAACTGAGCTGTCAACTAAAATATTTAATTCAATACCTTTTTCTTCGGCCAAATGCGCTATAATTTCTATCACCGACTCAACGCAACTATTCAAATCAAAATTAGCCTTGTCTAGCCGCATTTCTCCAGCTTCAATCTTAGAGAAATCGAGGATATCGTTAATAACATTCAGCAAATGTTCAGCACTGCGGTAAATAGTCTGAGCGCAGTCCCGCTGTTTTTGTTCCAGAGGAGCGCGCAGCAGCAATTGAGCCATTGCCAAAACTCCATTCATCGGAGTGCGAATTTCGTGACTCATGTTCGCCAAGAATTGCGACTTCACCCGGCTCGCTTCTAAGGCAGTTTCCCTGGCTTCCACCAACTCATTAATCTTGTCGGCAACCATCACGATTCCCCCGACTTTCTCGTCTGGATCGTACCAAGGGTGAGCAGCCCACCGCAGGTACAGAACAGATCCGTCGGCTCGTTCCCAGGCATCTTCGCTCACAGAAACTACCTGACCTGTGAGCGCTTGTTGGTACATTAATTTCCAGCGATTCGGCGTATCTGGAAACAATTCGTAATGGCTGAGATTATTCAGGGACGGCAAGTCCAAATTAAATTGACTAACCCATTTTTTAGAGTTAGCCATATAGCGCATTTGTGTATCGAACATCGCCATTGCTACAGGCACGCAAGTAATAATTTGTCTCAGTTGCTGCCGTTCCCTTTCCAGAGCGTCTTCCGCTTGTTTGCGCTCAGTAATGTCGCTAATCATACCGGCCATTCGCAGCGGTTTTCCTTGGGAATTGCGCTGAGCTTTTCCCTGAGAAGTGCAGTAGCGGTAAAGACCGTTCGAGTGTAGCAGCCGGAATTCTACATTATAGTCTATTTCTTGTTCCAAGTGAGCAGCGATCGCCGCGACGATTCCCTCCTTGTCATCGGGGTGCAGGCGGTTGTATAGAGCGTCCATCGTCCTGCCAAATTGCTTTCGCGACAAACCGATAATTTCCAAAAGGCGATCGTTCCAATAAACCTCATTTTTACTTAAATCCCAATCCCAAATTCCGTCGTTCACTCCCTCTAAAACTAACCTGTAGCGTTCCTCGCTTTCCTTGAGTTTTTGACTGGTATGAAAGGCTTGAGATTCGGCGCGGTACACGCGCATGGCATTGTACAAACTGCGAGACAAACTATCGGGAGAAAGCTTGTTTTTAGCAATATAATCAGAAGCTCCAGCCTTCATTAATTCCACAGCAATTTGTTCGTCGCCTTGACCTGTGAGAACAATTAAGGGAACTTTCAGCCCCGCTTCTCGGAGATTTTTTACCAAACTGAGTCCGTCTCCGTCCGGCAATCCGTAGTCGAGCAATACGCAGTCAAATTTGCATTCAAATATTTGATTTAATAGCAGCCCATTTTCTATCTCATCAACCTCGCTTAAAAGTTGAGATTTATTTTGTTTGGATAGTTTAGCAGTAGCCTGGGCATAATTTTTGTTGACCGAGAGTTGGGCCAGCGCATCCGCGCAGTCTTCTGCTTCAGTAACTGCTGCCGAAACACCAGCGGACTTGAGCGAACGTTTGATCGCCATTCGATCGACTGCATCGTCATCAACTATCAGAATTGTGAGAATTTTGTCCATAAAAACCGAATTGTGGATTACTCCGAAAAAGCTGCTGTCGAGAAAAAGGAATTAAAATAACTGCATAGCTGAAAAATCATAGAGCTCCCTTGAAAAATTTTTTATTAAAAATTCCCTATTTTAGTTAGGGAATTTCGCTCAGCATCCAGTATCTGTTGAGGGTAGCCATCACTTCCACAAAGTTAGAAAAAGTAACAGGTTTAAGAATATATCCCGCTACATTCAAATTATAAGCTTTTACTTTATCTCTATCTTCATTAGAAGTGGTGAGAACAATCACCGGAATCGACCTCAAACATTCATCCAGTCGCAATTCTTGCAAAAACTCGATCCCGCTCATTCTCGGCATATTCAAGTCCAGCAAAATCAACCGGCGGGCTTGAGGCATTGGAGGATCTATTTTTCCTTCTCCACGTAATATAGCTAGAGCTTCTAATCCATTGGCAGCAATGTAGAGGGGGTTGACGATGTTATTTTTTTTGAAAGCTCGCCGGACGTTCATCACATCAACCTCATCATCTTCTACCAAGAGAATATGAATTTTTTTGTCTTGCATAAATCAGCCATTTTATAGATGTTTTTTAAGCGCCCGTCTCGTTGGCGATGTTTAGTCAGCACGGATCGCGAACCCAGCAGGTTTAATCTCTATTGTCCTTTGTCAAGAATCATTTATGCCTGAGTCGATGACAGTATCTACCTGCAGGCGTACTCGCCCATCATTCGATTTTAGATTTTAGATTTTAGATTTTGGATTGACACCACGGATAAATGCGGGGGCTTGAGGATTTTAGATTTTAGATTTTGGATTGATTCCACGGATAAATCAGGGGGCTTTTACCCTCAAGAAATTCTTGGTCAGAGAATGAGCGGTGCAGCGGAGATCCAAAAACTCGCCAATAACACCCGATCGAGCTACGGTAAAATCTAAAACTCATCTACATTATTAATCGCCATGTCAGCCGATCGCAAACTCTACGAAGGCAAAGCCAAAATCCTCTACTCCACCGAAGACAGCGAAATTTTGCTGACACACTTCAAAGACGACGCCACAGCCTTTAACGCCCAGAAACGCGGCAGCATCGTCGGCAAAGGCGAAATCAACTGCGCCATATCCGCCCACCTGTTTCGGATGCTAGAAGCCAAAGGCATTCCCACCCACTTCATCGACACGCCGGCCCCCAACCAAATGCGAGTCTGTCGCGTCCAAATCTTGCCCTTGGAAGTCGTAGTCAGAAACATTGCCGCCGGCAGTCTTTGCAAGCAAACCGGACTCGTCCTCGGCACAATTGTCAATCCGCCGCTGGTGGAGTTTTATTACAAAAACGACGATTTGGGAGACCCACTGCTGACCCGCGACAGGCTGCTGCTAATGCAGCTAGCCACCCCCGAACAAGTAGACCAACTAGAAATCGCCGCCCGCGAAATTAACGAAATACTAAAAGAATTTTTCACCGAGTGCGGCATTACCCTAGTAGACTTCAAACTAGAATTCGGTATCGACCAACATCAAAATCTGATCCTCGCCGACGAAATCAGTCCCGACACCTGCCGCCTCTGGGACAACGCAGAAGCCGACCCCGACGCCCGTGTGATGGACAAAGACCGATTCCGCCGCGACTTAGGATCGGTAGAAACCGCTTACCAGCAAGTTCTCCAACGGGTTCTCGCTCAGAAAGTCTAGAGGCCTTGGTAATGCGCTAGAATTGCACAGTTTGTCACCCTTGTGCCTTTGATGTCAGCAATCAGCGGTCAACAGTCATCAATTAGCGGTCAGCGCGAAATTCAACCGACTTAATAACTAATGACTATGACTAATGAATAATGACTAATGACTAATGTGGTGTGTGGATTGCCCAAAAAAGTGAACAAAAATGCGTTTATCTGCTGTATTGGTGGCAGTTTTTACTGCCTCAGCAACATTCGGGTTATCAAATTCTGCAAGCGGCCAAACATCCTACTCTGAATCAGCAGAGGAAGCTTTGGCTGCCGTTCCGCCCGCCCCGTCGATCGAATTACCCGATCGCCCCATTCCAGAATTAACCCAAAACCCTCCTCAAAACCGCAAAGCCGCTAAAACCGGCAAAGGGGAAGCCCTAAAAATAGCTGCGGCCCCTGCCAGGGGAGAAGGCGACAGCGAACCCCCAAGGCTAGTCACAGACCCGCCCTCTCCGGTTTCTCCTCCGATCCTTGAACTAAAACCCGATCTAGCATCCAACCCCTCCCCCACCTCTAGCAGCCAAAACGCCCTGCCAGACGCGCAACAGGACAGCTCGCTCCCCCCATCGGAAGCGGCTGTAACGCCCGCCTGGATCGCAGCAGAGCTAGCGAAACCAGAGGAATCCGGGACGATCGCTCAAAACGCCCAAGTTACCCCCAGACCGGCCCCGACCCGACCGCCGGCTAACACCGTTCCCCCATTGCCCCCTGGCCCAGCACCGCAGCCCAGACAAACCCCCGCACCCGCCGGGGCGGCAGAACCGCAAGTGCTAGTTGCAGAAGTTACAGTCACCGGGGCGACAGAAGACTTGGAAAGTGAAATTTACCGAGTCATCAGCACCCAACCAGGACGCACGACCAACCGTAGCCAACTGCAACAAGACATCAACGCCATTTTTGCCACAGGCTTTTTCAGAAACGTGCGGGCAGTACCGGAAGACACCCCGTTGGGCGTCCGGGTGACTTTTATTGTGCAGCCAAATCCGGTATTGCGGGGAGTGACAATCACCGGTCAGCAAGTGCTGCCCCAAAGCGTAATTGACGAAAGCTTCCGCGATCAATACGGCAAAATTCTCAACCTTCGTCGCTTTGAAGAGGGAGTGAAAAAAATTAATGCGTGGTATCAAGACAACGGCTATGTTTTGGGCCAAATCACGGATGCCCCGCAAGTAGCAGACGACGGCACTGTCACTCTGGTAGTGGCAGAAGGCCAGATCGAATCCGTTGATGTCCGCTTCCTGAACAAGGAGGGAGAGGCAACAGATGCCACGGGTCAGCCGATCGGAGGCAACACCCGTCAGTTTGTCATCACCCGCGAAGTAGAACTCAAGCCAGGAGACATCTTTAACCGCACCAAGGCGGAAAGGGATTTGAGACGGGTGTTTGGTTTGGGAATTTTTGAAGACGTGCGACTTGCCTTGGAACCGGGAACGACTGACCCCCGCAAGGCAAGGGTAATTGTCAACGTCATTGAGAAAAATACCGGTTCTCTGGCGGCGGGTGCCGGTTTGAGTTCGGCGACGGGTTTGTTCGGTACGCTGAGTTACCAGCAGCAAAACTTGAGAGGTAGGAACCAGAAATTGGGGGCTGAAGTACAAATCGGGGAACGCCAAACGCTGTTTGACCTGAGTTTTACCGACCCCTGGATTGCGGGCGACCCTTACCGGACTTCTTATACGATTAATGCGTTTAGAAGACGATCGATCAGCGTGATTTTTGACGGTGGCGAACGGGAAGTCAGATTGCCCAACGACGATCGACCTCGCGTCGTCCGCACCGGCGCAGGCATCAATTTCACCCGTCCCCTGTCGCGCAATCCTTTTGTCGATGCTGAGTGGACAGCTTCAGTTGGCTTGCAGTACCAACGAGTCTCAATTACCGATCGCAAAGGCAGGCGCGAGTCCGAGGACGAACTCGGCAACCTCTTAAGTTTTAGCGATTCCGGCTCCGACGACTTGACAACATTGCAAGCAGGTGTTGTGCGCGATCGACGCAACGATCCCCTCCGCCCCACTAGCGGTTCCCTGCTCAGGTTTGGGATGGAACAATCGATTCCTGTAGGTTCCGGCAGCATCCTGTTAAACCGCCTGCGGGCCAGCTACAGCTTGTACCTACCAGTCAGGTACACTAACTTTACCCCCGGCCCTCAAACCCTGGCATTCAGTTTTAGAGGCGGCACCGTCTTCGGAGATTTGCCTCCCTACGAAGCCTTTGCCTTGGGCGGCGCGAACTCGGTGCGCGGATACGACGAAGGCGACATGGGAGCAGGTCGCAGCTTCCTAGAAGCCAGCGTTGAGTACCGTTTCCCGATTATTTCGTTTATCGGCGGAGCGCTATTTTTGGATGCTGGCACCGACTTGGGTACGGGCGAAGAGGTCCCGGGCGACCCTGCCGGTATCCGCGGAAAGCCGGGTAGCGGTTACGGTTACGGCCTCGGCGTGCGGATTCAATCTCCTTTAGGACCGATCCGGATCGATTACGGTATCAACGACACTGGCGACAATCGAATTCACTTTGGGATTGGTGAGCGATTCTAAGTTGGCAGTTGGCAGTTGGCAGTTGACAGTTGACAGTTGGCAGTTGACTGTTAACTACTAACTGTTAACTACTAACTAATGACTAATGACTGACTAATGACTATTCAACGTACCTTAAAATCTGAATTTGAACTGTCGGGAATCGGTTTGCACAGTGGCGAACAAACTCGCGTCCGAGTTTTGCCTGCGGAGGTTGGGGAAGGTCGCTATTTTGTCAGAATAGACTTGCCCGGTGCTCCGATAATTCCTGCAAAAATTGAGGCGGTTTCTCAGACTGCACTTTCAACTGAACTGGCAGGTATCGATGCTCAAATTCGCACTGTAGAGCATCTCTTAGCAGCTTTGGCGGGGATGGGAGCGGATAATGCTCGAATTGAGGTTGATGCGGCGGAATTGCCGCTGCTGGACGGTTCGGCTCTGGTTTGGGTAGAGGCGATCGCCCATACCGGCTTAGTTCCTCAAGAATCGAAGCAAGACCCCACTTCCTCCTTCGTCTTACAACAGCCAATTTGGGTGCGCCACGGAGATGCTTTTGCAGCGGCTTTACCCTCAGCCGAAACTCGATTTAGTTACGGAATTGATTTTGAGGAACAGGCGATCGGCAATCAATGGTACAGTTGGTCGCCAGAGGCAGAAAGTTTTGCGACGGCGATCGCCCCAGCCCGCACTTTTGGACTTGCTCGCCAAGTTGACCAATTGCGACAAGCAGGTTTGATCAAAGGTGGTACCCTAGAAAACGCCCTAGTTTGCGATCGATCCGGCTGGCTCAACCCGCCCTTGAGATTTGCCAACGAACCGGTGCGCCATAAAATCCTAGACTTAGCAGGCGACCTCAGTCTGCTCGGAACTTGGCCAAAAGCTCACTACTTGGCTTACAAAGCCAGTCACAACCTGCACGTCCAACTCGCCCAAGCCCTGAAATCGCAAGCTCTAGCTACGCTAGATAAAAGTTAGGAAAAAACACGCGATCTGTTAAGATTGCATATTCCTTCTGCCATACCACACTCAAAAGTCTTCAAGCAATGTCCACGCTGACTGAAGTTAACACCCTCAATACTGCTAATTCTGAATCCGTCCCCACTGAAAAAGGTGAGGAGTCTCCAGCGGTTAAATCTACTTTTACTCTCGAAGAAATTCAGAAATTATTGCCTCATCGCTATCCTTTTGCACTGGTTGACAAGATTGTTGATTACGTGCCGTCCCAGAAGGCTATAGGAATTAAAAATGTGACTTTCAACGAACCACATTTTCAAGGGCATTTTCCCGGACGGCCAATTATGCCTGGGGTATTAATTGTTGAAGCTATGGCTCAAGTTGGCGGTATTGTTCTCGCTCAGTTGCCCGACATCAAGCAAGGATTGTGGATGTTTACCGGAATCGATCAAGTCAAGTTCCGTCGTCAGGTTGTACCGGGCGATCAGTTGCTGATGACTGTAGAATTGCTGTGGGTAAAACGCCGCCGCTTCGCAAAAATGCAGGCTCTGGGTGAAGTAGACGGACAAAAAGTTTGTGAAGGAGAATTGACGTTTTCGATGGTAGATTAAATTTGAAATTAGTGAGGGCTTGGGGGTAGTTTTAAGTTATGAGTTTTCAATTTAAATTGAAACCGCGAAGCCTTCCTCGGAAGGAAATAATCTTAAAATTAAAAAAATTCCTTCTTCGTTCTTCCTTCTTCTCTCTTCCTTCTTGCTTCAATATCCATCCGTTAAATCAGTTTAATCCCTTACACTGCGCGTTGCCAAACTTCCTTCCCACTTACCAGCAAAACAACTGACAAATGCTTACTTTGATTCACCCAACTGCTGTGATTCATCCCGGTGCTGAACTTCACCCGACTGTAGAAGTGGGAGCTTATGCTGTAATTGGGGAAAGAGTGAAAATCGGGCCTGATACTAAGATTGGTGCCCATGCAATTATCGACGGGCTAACCGAAATAGGCGCTCGCAATCAAATTTTCCCCGGTGCGGCGATTGGTTTGGAACCTCAAGATTTGAAATACGAGGGTTCTCCGACTAGGGTGAAAATTGGCGACAGCAATCAAATTCGGGAATATGTGACAATTAACCGCGCTACTGGAGCCGGGGAAAGCACGACTATTGGCAATCATAATCTATTGATGGCTTATGTTCATGTGGGACACAATTGCGCGATCGCCGATCGAGTAATTATCGCCAATGCTGTAGCCTTAGCCGGACACGTGAAAATCGAGTCTCAAGCCCGCTTGAGCGGTGTTTTGGGCGTTCACCAGTTTGTCCACATCGGTCGCTTGTCTATGGTGGGCGGCTTGAGCAGGATCGATCGAGACGTACCTCCTTATATGCTAGTCGAGGGGAATCCTTCGAGAGTGCGAGCAATCAACAAAGTCGGTCTCCAACGCGCTGGTTTGACAGAAGAAGATTTGCTAGTTTTGAAGAAAACTTTTCGTATTCTATACCATTCTGGTTACACTCTAAATCAAGCTTTTGAACAGTTGGATTTGTTACCAGAAAACGCCCACTTGCAGCACCTGCGGAGATTTGTGCAGCAGTCTATAACCAAAGGGCGGCGCGGTTTGATTCCTGGCAAAAAGTGAATGATGTAGAATAAACCTAGGAACTAAGCGACTGTTGCCCAATGAATGTTTATACTTCAGTCCAATCTACGTCCCCTGAAACAGAACAAGAGGGCTGCATCAGGTTCTTAGATGTGAGTTGGGAGCAATTTGAAGCGATAGAAGCAGCTTTTAAAGATGTCAGAGGTGTGAAATTTTTCTATCTCGATCAAAAACTGCAAATTATGACTGTCTCGCCCGAACACGAAATAATCAAGAAAACTCTCTGTATGCTGCTAGAGGCATATATGAGAGCAAATGGGATTCGATTTTACGGCAAGGGCGGGCCGACTCTCGGTAACAGAGAATTAGGCGGTAGAAAAGAGCCGGGTGATTCCTATGACATAGGAACCCCAAAAATAGTCCCAGATATTGCTATTGAAGTGGTAATTACCAGTGGCGAGATAAATAGTTTAGAATTTTACACAAGATTGGGCGTTAGGGAAGTCTGGTTTTGGCAAAATAGTCAGTTATCTCTCTATTACTTAACAGGTGAAAATTATGAGGAGATTGGCCAGAGTACATTCCTTCCCGGTGTGGACTTAGAATTACTGCTACGCTGTGCTAATATGCCGGATCAATATGATGCTGTTACCGAGTTATTAGCAAACATCTTACCTGTATAAAGTGAGAATATGAAAATTTTTATCAGCACTGGTGAGGTTTCTGGGGATTTGCAAGGAGCTTTGTTAATTGCAGCCTTAAAACGTCACGCTGTCGCCGCTGGTTTAGAGTTAGAAATAACAGGATTGGGCGGGCCTCGTATGGCAGAAGCTGGGGCTACTATCTTAGGCGATACTGTGGGCATTGGTTCTATGGGCATTATAGAATCTGTACCCTATATTTTGCCGACGATCAAAGTTCAGGAAAAAGCTAAACAATATCTCAAAAAATTCCGCCCCGATGCGGTTGTATTGATTGATTATTTGACTCCCAATCTCGGCATTGGCAGCTACATCCGTCGCTGTTTGCCGGATTTGCCGGTGATTTGGTACATTGCACCTCAAGAATGGGTTTGGTCGATTTCTCCTCGCAATACTGATTTGATTGTCAATATTTGCGACCACCTTTTGGCAATTTTTCCTGAAGAAGCTTGTTATTATCAAAAAAAAGGAGCCCAAGTGAGTTGGGTTGGTCATCCTTTGGTGGATAGAATGCAATCTGCGCCCAGCCGGGAAGTTGCCCGCAAAACTTTGGGAATTGGGCCGGAACAGGTGTCGATCGCCCTAATTCCCGCTTCTAGACACCAAGAACTCAAGTACCTGATGCCGGTTATATTTGAGGCAGCTCAAACTATTCAAGCTAAATTGCCGGAAGTTGATTTTTTGATTCCGCTTGCTAACAAAGCTTTCCGCAGCAAAATCGAAAAAGCGATCGAGAATTACGGTTTGCGGGCTACTTTGTTAGAAAATCAAACTCTGGAAATCTTGGCGGCTGCCGATCTGGCGATCGCTAAATCTGGTACTGTTAATTTGGAGTTGGCTTTGCTGGATGTTCCGCAAGTTGTCATCTATCGCGTCAGTCCGATTACCGCGATTATTGCTCGCCACGTGCTGAAATTTTCGATTCCTTTTATGTCTCCGCCCAATTTGGTGCAAATGAAGCCGATCGTCCCGGAGTTGCTGCAAGACGACGCTACTGCGGAAAATATAGTGAATCACGCACTGGAATTGCTGCAAAATGCCGATCGACGCCAGCAAACTTTGGCAGGTTATCAGGAAATGCGCGAAAGTCTCGGAGAGGTGGGCGTGTGCGATCGGGCCGCTGCGGAAATAATGAAAAATGTCAACTTAAATACAGCTTCTTAAAGCAATTTTGGTATTGAAAGGTTATGTATAAACCCGGTTTCTTTGTAGATGACTTCTTGACAAACCCAAGATTTATTACCAAAAACCAGGTTAATTTTTTTAATTTCTATTAAAGCAACTTTGTTATTGAAATGTTATGCCAAGCAATCGGAAAAAGCGACCGATCGCTGTTGATTTATTTGCAGGCGCGGGCGGCATGACCCTGGGCTTTGAACAAGCAGGTTTTGATGTACTTGCATCAGTCGAAATTGACCCTATTCACTGCGCCACACACGAGTTTAATTTCCCGCTGTGTTCTATTCTGTGCAAAGATGTCACACAGCTTACGGGTTCAGAAATTCGGAAAAAATCGGCGATCGGGCGGCGCGAGATAGACGTAGTAATCAGCGGTTCGCCCTGTCAAGGATTCTCCATGATGGGCAAGCGCGAGGTGGACGACCCACGAAATTCTCTAATTTTTCACTTTAAACGCTTAGTTTTGGAGCTAAAACCCAAGTTTTTCGTAATGGAAAATGTGCCGGGAATTGCATCAGGAGAACACAAAGAACTCTTGAATATTTTAATTAGCTCTTTTCTGGAAGCAGGCTATCAAGTAGAAGAAAACTATCAAGTTCTCAACGCGGTTCACTACGGAGTGCCACAAGCTCGCAAACGCTTGTTTCTGATTGGGTGCAAAGCAGGTTATGAGCTACCCAAATACCCTCAGCAAACTACGATACTGCCAAAAATTAAAATTCCTAAACGCTATAAAAAAGTTAATTTACCTGCTGTCCCGACAGTTTGGGATGCGATTGGAGATTTGCCGGAAGTGGAAAAGTACAGCGAGTTGCTGCACCGAGATTGGGTAATCGCGGAGTACGGAAAGTGCAGCGCTTATGCGAGTATAATGCGCGGGATTGATGGTTTGGAGGATGATTATTCCTACGATCGCGAGTACGATCGACAAATTCTCTCTTGTAGTTTGCGAACTCAACACTCTCTCGAATGTATGGAAAGGTTTCATGCTGCTAAACACGGCGAAAAAGAGCCGATCAGCCGTTTTTATAAGCTTCATCCCCAGGGAGTTTGCAACACTCTCAGGGCTGGAACCGACAGGGCTAGGGGGGCTTATACTTCGCCGAGACCGATTCACCCGATCGCGCCTCGGTGCATTACTGTCAGAGAAGCTGCGCGACTCCATTCCTATCCTGACTGGTTTAGATTTCACGTTACAAAATGGCACGGTTTTCGCCAAGTCGGAAATTCTGTACCGCCGCTATTGGCGAAAGCTGTCGCAGCGCAGATTATTAGGGCTTTGGGCGTGACAGCAATTAAGCCGAGTCTCAAGCTGACATGGGGAGATGATTCGTTGCTTAAGCTGAATTGGTCGGAAGCAGAACAATATTATCTAAAAAGTTAAGAGTTAGATTTAATTATCTCTAACGGGGAATTAGTAATTGGAAATTGGAAATTGGAAATTAGTAATTGCTAATTGGTAAACAAGTAGTGATTTTTGCCTTTCATTTCCTTCTACAGACCGGGTTAGATCAAATCGCATAACTACTTATAGCAATCCTCGCATCATTTGTGAATTTCTTACTCCCCAGCGAGCGGGTTCGGGGAGGGTTTGGGTGGGGTAAAAAATTTACGACTCATGCAAGGATTCCTATATGCAGGACTACCCTTAATTAAGCGCGGGCTACCGTCCCCTGTATCGGTGGACACAGTTCGATGACGTGCAAGAGATGTCCCGCGTAGTTAAACAAACCGAGAATGTATTCCGGCGCGCTGTGCAGTTTTTTTTAAGGTGACAGTGGGGGAACTGCTTCGACTACGCCTCTGCTATCCAAGGCCCAGCGATCGTCCTATACATCAAATAGCAACATCAACATCTAGATACCATTTAAGATTTTAGATTGTAAAAGTCTCCCGATAAAACATTTTGATAAATTTCGCTGAGTTTTGCAACAATTACGAGTCTTTTGGAATTCTAGAGCTATCTTGGAAAAAGTGTATTTTCAGGAGACTCAACTAATATGGGTTGGTTTAAAAGACTGTTCGGACTCGAAAAGCCTGAAGCCCCGGCTGAACCGATGGCACAAGTAGTACAGCAAGCAGCACAAGCGCAATCCATCGATCCTGCTAAAGTCGGCCCTGAGGGAGTTTTTGACGAAAGCGGCTTGGCGAAGCGGGTTGCTTTAGCTTTTGACGCCGATCCAGAAGTTGCTGATATCGATACTGTTTGGGTTGCTCAGCTCAGCAGCACAGTTGTTCTCAAAGGTCAAGTTGCCAGTCAGGAAATTCTCGACAAGTTGGTAGCGATCGCCTCTGCTGAAGAAGGTGCAACAAACGTGCAAACCGATCAGGTGACAGTCGGGTAGTGCTTCGGAACCGAAGCAGTTTCGCTCCGGGCGCGGCTCGAATTAGTCAAAAGCTCGATTAAACCCGCTGCGGCGGGTTTTTTCTTGCCCTCTGCCCCTCAAAATATTAATTTTTGTAAATTTAACGAATTCATATTAAAAAACAGTATAATTGAATACAGAAACTAAAAAAGTTTTAGCCAAAAAAACCCAAGCTAGTCTGACTGCCCTTTTTATCTCCATACATATAAGGATCAAAAAATATGAAACTCACTTATCGCGGCGCACACTATGAGTACGACATTCCGACTGTCGATATGATCGAAGGCGAAGTCGCGGGCAAATATCGGGGCCAAAACTGGAACTATCGCTATCCGAGACACATTCCCGCCCCAAATAAATACGGCGGTACAAACTATACTACAAAGCGAGATTCTCAAGCTGGCGATCGGGATAGCGCAGCAGTTCGCACCCCAGGGGCGGTTGAATCTTACCCAACAGTTGTGGAAGTGGCGCAAGTCCACCAAGCGAATATTTGCAATATTCTCGATCGTAGAAAGCAAGCAGCCAAAGCCAATGGCGATGAAAGACTGCTGCGCTTGCTAGAAATTGAGTCGAGACAGATGGTTTGTTAGAGAAAAAGCTTCAGAAAACACAGCGTTTGTCAAGAGGGGGGGAATCAACAGCGGCTTGATTTCCCCCCTCTTCCCATAAAGCACTTTCCAGGCAGAAGTACAAATAAACAAGTTTCTGTCAACCCTTGACACAAACCACCTGCTTCAAAGTCGCCACAACTTCCACCAAATCCGACTGCTGACTCATCACCTCATCAATCGGCTTGTAAGCCCCCGGAATTTCATCTAAAAATTGCTCATCTTTCCGGCACTCAACCCCCTCAGTCTGCCGCACAAAATCATCGAGAGTAAATACATTTTTCGCTTGATTGCGAGACATCAAGCGCCCCGCGCCGTGACTGCAACTACAGTAACTCTCAGCATTTCCCTTCCCTTTAACAATGAAAGATTTCGCCCCCATTGAACCCGGAATAATCCCGTAATCCTCTACATCCGCGCGCACCGCACCCTTGCGAGTCACATACACATCTTCCCCAAAATGCACCTCTTTTTCCGCGTAATTGTGGTGGCAATTCACCTCTAATAAAGGCTTAACAGATTTGCCGCCCGCGACGTGCTTTTCCACAATTCGCTTAAACCGATTCATCATTACATCGCGATTAAAGCGAGCATAATCTTGCGCCCACTGCAAATCGTGCCAGTAAGCCGAAAATTCCCGCGTGCCCGCTACAAAATAAGCCAAATCTTTGTCAGCCAGATTAATTTCTGCCAGTTTAGCTAAATCTTTAGCAGTCTCGATGTGCTGCTGTGCGAGCAAGTTTCCAATGCCGCGAGAACCGGAATGCAGCATCAGCCAAACAAAGTTTTCAGTATCAACGCAAACCTCAATAAAATGATTGCCGCCACCGAGGGAACCCATTTGTTTTAAGGCTTTATTGTTTTGGTGCTGCACGCCTTGATGAAGTTGCTTAAACTCGCCCCATCCCTGCCAGTTGGTGACAGTTTTTTCTACTTCCTTGTTTTCCGCGAATCCCACGGGAATTGCGGCTTCGATATCGAGGCGAATTTGTTTGAGTTTGCCTTCTAATTTGTTAGCGGTGAAAGGCATTTTAATAGCAGCCATCCCGCAGCCAATATCAACGCCCACAGCAGCCGGAATAATTGCTTCTTTTGTGGCAATTACTGAACCGACTAAAGCACCTTTTCCTAAATGTACGTCGGGCATTAGTGCGACGTGTTTGAATACAAAGGGCAAAGATGCTACGTTAGCGGTCATCTTGGTTTCTTTTTCGCCCAGGGCGTGATTTGCCCAAGATAATACTGGTTTTGGGGCTGATATGTCTAATTTTTCGTAGGGCATTTTTGTTTAAGTTGGTTTTGCCAGTTTTTATGTAGTATTATTGTAACACATACACTTTCCGATGTCAAAAACACTAATTCTTGTAGGGTGCGTCAGTCGGGAATTTCTTTTGGGAGTCATAGAATGTTTACTGACGCACCTTACCCACTAATTGTTGTGGCGTCAACTTCACATCAAATGCAGTAGCGGTATTGTTTGTAAGTCCGACAGTCAGACAGGGAATGAATTCCCTGTCTCACAGCTAAAGTCCTCTGAAAGAAGACTAAAATCGATCGCACTTCCAGTCAAAATCTAGAGTCGGTTTTAACCGACTTTCGCTTTGAGGCAGGGGTTTAAACCCCTGCCGGATTGCGTCGAAGTGCGTAAAAAGCTGACACTACATTTTATAAATTCGGAGTCTTTCTCGCCGTCTTCTGCACGGGAATAGCAACCGCCTGCGGTTTCTTCTTCGCTGCAAACATCCCGAAGAAGTCGTGCAGCAAAATGTAAAAACACGGAATAATAAACAGCGTCAGCAGCGTCGCTAGCGATAAACCGGAAAACACCACCACACCCAGCGGTTGCAAGAATTCCGAACCCTCTCCAATGCCCAAAGCTAGGGGAAATAAACCCAAAACTGTAGTAATAGTTGTCATCAAAATCGGTCGCAAGCGCTGAGGTGCCGCCCTGAGAATTGCCGTTGTGCGATCGACCCCTTCCTCTTCCCGAATTTGGTTCGCCAACTCGATCATAATAATGCCGTTATTCACGATAATTCCCACGAGCAAAATTGCACCGATCATCACCGTCGCACCGATCGCAGTTTTGGTCACATAAAGCCCGAATACTCCCGCCGCCAACGCCAGCGGCACTGTCAGCAAAATCACCAGCGGATCGACCAGAGAATTGTACTGCACCGCCATCGCTACAAACACTAGAAAAGTCGCCAATCCCCCCAAAAGCTTGAGAGAAGTTTGCAATTGTTCATTAGTTTCAGCAGCCGAACTCGGCAGAATTCTTACTCCTGGCGGCAACTTAAGTTCTGATAAAACTGCATCGACTTGCTGGACAGCATCGCCCAGACTTGCACCCTTATTCAAGTTTCCGACAACTAAGAAGACTTGCCGCTGATTGAGGCGCTGAATTTCTGCTGGCGCTTTGCCGATCGCAATATTGGCTACGTCGCTTAAACGGATGATGGTATTATTGCCGCCAGATAAGGGAATTTGTCCGAGTTGGGAAGTATTTTTTACAGAATTGCGATCGAACTGCACCCGCACATCTATTAATCGGTTTCCCCGCTGCAATTGAGTGGGAACAGCACCTTCAATTGCTGTCTGAATTGTCTCCCCAATATCTTGGGCTGTCAGCCCGTACACAGCGGCCTTTTCCCAGTCTGGACGAATTTGTACCTCTGACTGCGGCGCGTCTGCCTCCGGCCGAAACCGGGCTAATTTTACCTTCTCATCTAATTCTTTTAATATCTGACGACCTGCTTCCTCCAATGATTCTTCAGTTTCCCCCTGAACCACGACATCAATTTCGCCACCCCGCACTGGAGAATTAGTTAAAACTAAACCCCTAATCGATTCTGGAACTAGCCGCAGACGAGTTCCTTTAGGAAGGTCAATTTTTTTCAATTCCTCAGTCATTCTTTCTGTAAAATCGGTGGTATTGGTACCAGATTTGAGCGTAATTGTGCTGCTTCCCCGGAGCAAATTTTCAACCGTATTGTTGCCGAACAGCAGCCCTCCCGCTGTCGTTAAAGTGTACTCTGTTTCTGGCTGTTCTAGTAGAATTTTATCGACAGCAGCAATCACTTTTTGATTTGTTTCCAAGTTAGTACCCGGAGGAAATGAAGCAAATAATCTGGCTTGGCTTGTATTAACTCTTGGCAAAATTTCTTGGGGAATTTGTCCCACCATCACCCAAGTGCCGCCACCTAAAATCACAAAAGCGAGGGCAATGATAATTAACCGCAAACCCAGCACTTTTGACAGCATTGAACCGTAGGCTCGCGTGCCGTTTTCAAAACCGCGGTTGAAATGTTTTATCGGCCCGAACTGACTGATACCGCTGGAATAAGACATTCCCATCAAGCGAGAAGTCAGCATCGGCACTACCGTTAAAGCTACTAGCAGAGACGCTGCTACTGCAAAGCTAATTGTCAAAATCAATTCGTTAAATAGCAGCGAAAAGAAGCCACCGATCAGCAAAAATGGCAGCACTGATACTAAGTTTGCCGCTGTAGAGGCAACCATTGCTGATTCTACTTCTTCACTCCGCTCTACCGACTCTTCTATCGTGCGTTCTTTTCGATCTTTGATTCTGCCTTTTTTCAGATGAGGGTTGCTGTCTAGACCGACTACAATATTTTCTAAAATAACTACGCTGGTATCGATCGCCTGACCGATTCCTAATGCTAAACCGCCTAAACTAAACAAGTTCAGCGACAAGCCGAATAGCCGCATTAAAATAATTGCTGCTAGAGTACACAGGGGAATAGTCAGAGAAATAATCAGCGTTTGTCTGAGAGAACCTAAAAAGAACAAAACTGCGACCGCAGCTAGCACTGCCCCAGAAACTCCTGCATTCGCCACATCGGCTAATGAATTGCGGATAAATCGGGATTCGTCTAAGGTAGTAACTACACTCATGTCCGCCGAAATCAAGCCGGACTCCTGCATTTCTTTGATGCGATTTTTCACTCCGTCTACAACAGTAATCGTGTTGGCGTCCGGCTGTTTCAAGATGCTAATTTTAACGGCAGGTTTTTGATTGAGAAAAACTTTGACTCGCTGTTCTTCCGTGCCGTCATTGACTTGGGCAAAATCGCGCAGGTAAACTCGTTTTGGCGGGTTGGAACCGGATACTTGAAAGGAAAGATTGGCAATTTCAGAGGCTGTTCTAAAGCGGCCGATGGTTCGCGTCAGCGGTTCGTTAGATTCTTGCCGCAGCCGACCGCCGGAAGTGTCTAAATTGCGATCGCGCAAAGCATTAAAAACGTCGTTAAGATTAACTCCTAGACTTTGCAGTCGGTTCAGGTCAATATTAACTTGAATTTCTTCTTGAACGCCGCCGGAAACGTCAACCGAAGCTACTCCTGGAATAACGTTAATTTCCCGGGCTAATTCGTCATCGGCAAATACCCGCAAATCTACCCCTTGTCGCGAGTCTGAAGTCAGGGCAAATTCGTAAACCGGCTGTTGAGAAGGGTCAAATTTAAACAGAGTGGGCGATTCAACTGTATCGGGAAGTCGGTTGCGAATTCGGTTGACGGAGGCTGTCGCGTCGTTGAGGGCTTGGTTGATGTCGCCCCCTGGTCTGAAAAATAAATCGACGCTGACTTGTCCTTCGCGGGTGCGGGAAAAAACTTGCGTGACTCCTTCTGTCGCTGAAAGTCCTTGTTCCAGGGGGCGGGTAATTTCGTCAACTGCAACTTCTGGCGAGACTCCGGGGGCGTCTAAGCGCACGCTGATGCGGGGATAGGTGATGGATGGCAGCAAGTCAACGGGCAGTTGGGTGATGTAGAAAATGCCCACGACTATAATCGCAAGTGTCAGCATGAGGGTGCCGATGTGGCGGCGAATCGCGGTCGCGCTAATGCTGAATCCGGGTTTGTCGGCTGTCATTTGATTTTAGATTTTAGATTTTAGATTAAACAATTGGAAAGTTTACACCGTCACTCAGCCTGCAAAGGAATGAATCGCGGGGCTAGTGACCAAATTGTTTTCGGTCAGGCTTGATTTTGTATAGGGAGTGAGAGAGTATTTACGCTCCGCACCTGACAAGTAGTATAATAAATTTTAATAAATTGTCAAAAATGTTTTTTATAATATTCCTTTAGAGGTAGTCTATCGCCCACAATACAGATTGGCAGAAATTGCGATCGGCTTTTTTATAGATCGAAAGCAATGGCGATTTACCGCTATCGTGGGGGTAGGTTGATTATATTGTTGGCCTTACCTACAGGTTGATTGTAAAACCCGCCACTCCATTCTTATTCGGTGTTGCGGATTTACGGTATGGAAGGCTAAATATGCCGGATCTTCCGTACTTCGTGTGTTCATTTATCTGAAATTAATAGCCTAAATTTTTACACAGCAAGGGTTTCCGGTCTTACTTTAGTTGATTTGGATCCATTTTTTCCTTCGATTCATACATAGCTTGAGTTTTAACTACTTCAACTAATGGTTGGGCACACTAAGTAAAGAAGAGCCAGCTTTACTAAAAAGTTCTTTCTGCTGATTTACTGCCATTCACCCTATTTCCTAAAAAAAACCCGGTTTCTTCCTGAAACCGGGTTTTTCACACTTAAACTGCGTGTTTTCGATACCACTCAATCGTATTTTTCAACCCTTCCTTAAACTTCACCTCCGCCACAAAACCAAACTTTTCCTTAGCCCTTTGGGTATCCAAACAGCGGCGCGGCTGACCGTTCGGTTTGTCCGTTTCCCAAACAATTTCTCCCTCAAATCCCATCAATTCGCCAATCGTTTCCACTAAATCGCGAATTTTAACTTCACTATTCGTTCCCAAATTAACCGGGTCAGATTCACTGTAATCTTGCGTTGCCATCACAATTCCCCGCGCGGCATCTGTGGAATACAAAAACTCGCGGCTAGGGCTGCCGTCGCCCCAAACGGGCAGTGTTTTGTCTCCCCTTTCTTGCGCTTCGTAAACTTTGCGAATTAATGCGGGGATGACGTGGGAACTTTTCGGGTCAAAGTTATCTTCCGGGCCGTACAGATTTACTGGTAGCAAGTAGATACCGTTGAATCCGTACTGCTGGCGGTAGGATTGCAGTTGCACTAATAAGGCTTTTTTTGCTACTCCGTAAGGTGCATTAGTTACCTCTGGATAGCCGTTCCACAGGTCGTCTTCTTTGAAAGGAACTGGGGTTAAATTGGGATAAGCGCAAATAGTGCCTACGCAGACAAATTTTTCGACTCCTGCTTCGTAGGCGGCGTGGATTAGTTGCGCGCCCATCATCAAATTATCGTAAAATAATTCAGCGGGTTTGACTAGGTTTAAGCCGATGCCGCCGACGTGGGCGGCGAGGTGAATGATAATATCTTGTTTTTCGGCGGCGCGCTTGCAGTTTTCCATGACGCGGAGGTCGCAGTCGCGCGATCGAGTTACCGAAATTTTATCAGCATCTGCCCCTGCTTTCACTAGCTGGTCGATTACCTGACGGCCCAAGAAACCGGCGCCGCCCGTGACTAGAATGCGTTTGCTGCTTAAATCCAAGCTTGTCATAATTTTAGCCTCGGGATTTTGAATAAAGGTCGATCGACAATTTCAATTCTAAAATTGTTGCTTTAGCAAAAAAAGCTTTCAGCTATAGGATGAGGTTGCCCACACATTTGTTTTAGCTGCAGTAGATAGGGACAATTTGCGCCGTGCATACCCGAAAGTTAGATATAGGGGTCGCGACTCCACAACTATCATTTTAATGTTTTTTTTAGCCCGCACAGCCGAAATTTTTGCGAGCAATTAAGCTGGTTCTTTGAATGCCGATCGCGCTAGGCTAATACCGTAACAACCCTCTCATCATTTGTGAAGTGTGTGCAGGCGCAGTCCTTTGGTGCACGCCTTTCGCCAAAGGGGTAGACACGGGGCCCTACCCCTACAAATTGTTTGCACTGACCGCTTGGTTTAGCGACTTAATCAAATCCGTTGCCCGAACCTCGACCTTGCTGGTCTAAAGCTTTCATGTCAGCATCTACCATTAAATGTACTAACTCCTGAAAAGTTACAGAAGGTTCCCAATTTAATTGCTGGCGCGCCTTAGTCGAATCGCCAATCAAAAGTTCGACTTCTGCAGGCCGCAAGTAGCGTTCGTCAAACTCTACATATTTTTGCCAATCTAAATTGACGTAAGTAAAAGCCAAATCGAGAAATTCCTTAATAGAATGGGTCTCGTTGGTAGCAATGACATAATCGTCAGGCTTGTCTTGTTGCAGCATCAGCCACATCGCCTGCACGTAGTCTTTAGCATAGCCCCAGTCCCGCTTAGAATCGAGATTGCCCAAGTAAATCTTTTTCTGCTTGCCGGCAACTATTCTGGCAACGGCGCGAGTAATTTTGCGAGTTACAAAAGTTTCGCCACGGCGGGGAGATTCGTGATTGAACAAGATGCCATTGCAGGCAAAAAGTCCGTAAGATTCGCGATAATTTATTGTTTGCCAGTGCCCGTAAACTTTGGCGCAGGCGTAAGGACTTCTGGGATAAAAAGGAGTTGTTTCCTTCTGGGGAACTTCCTGTACCAAACCAAACATTTCCGAAGAACCTGCTTGATAGAACCGCACTTCTATGCCGGTGCGGTGCTGATAGTCCCGAATTGCTTCTAGCAGCCGCAATACTCCCATCCCTACTGTGTCAACCGTATATTCCGGCGAGTCAAAACTGACTCGAACGTGAGATTGAGCGCCTAAGTTATAAATTTCTACCGGCTGAACTTCTTCCAATATCCGGCGGAGAGTGGTGCCGTCCGTCAAGTCGCCGTAGTGTAGAAACAGGCGTGCACCCTCGCTGTGAGGATCGACATAGATGTGGTCAATTCGATCGGTATTGAAACTAGAACTGCGCCGGATAATGCCGTGAACTTCATATCCTTTCTCTAACAGTAATTCGCTCAAGTAGGAGCCGTCTTGACCTGTAATACCTGTTATTAGCGCTCGCTTGCGTTGCGTCATCTGATTTTCCTGTGACAGGCTGTGTTAATTCACAATAAACTTTTTGGCAGAGGCTGTTGCTCCCTGCCGGCCGTATTCTCAAACTCTACATTAACTGCTTTATAAAACTTACTCAAACTTAACTTTAGTTACCTAAAGCCAGTTGAAGTTTACTTCCTACGCTGTTGGGTAGTGGGCTATCCCAAGATAAGTAGGCTATCCCCCTTAAGCCAAAGGTTATAGAGTTAAGTTTAGCACCTAAACCTAAAGTAGTCTATCTAGAAGAACTGATCTTTCTAGATGAAGAAGATGTAGGTTTATTTAAGTATTTGCCTCTTTAGTTAAGCTCACAATTCTTCGATCGGCACCCAGGAACTGTTTAGTTTTGACAAAGAGTTTGTCGCGGATTGTCAGTAGTCAGCATCAGTGGTCAGTAACAAATAAAACTAACTACCGATTGCTGACTGCGGACAAAAATTAATATGCGCCGTTATTTTTGGGAAAAATCACAACTCCAATTGTTTTGAAAACAATCCACATATCCATCCAAAGGTTTTTGTCATTTGCGTAATAGAGGTCGATTTGGACTCGGCGGGGATAGGGAATGTCGTTGCGACCGGACACTTGCCACAAGCCTGTAATTCCAGGCCTTATGGTGAGAATTTTGTTGATGTGACTACCGTATCTCGGCAGTTCTTCTTCAACTAAAGGTCTCGGTCCAACGACGCTCATATCTCCTTTTAAAACATTCCAAAACTGGGGAAACTCGTCTAAACTGGTCATTCGTAAAAATCTTCCAATCCAGGTAATTCGAGGGTCTTGTTTCAGCTTGAAATTGTCCTCAAACTCTTGACGCAAATGCGGAGAATTTTCCATGATTTCCAGCAATATATCGTCCGCATTTTCCACCATCGTTCTGAATTTAAGGCAATAAAACCTTTTACGGTTTTTGCCTACTCGTTCCTGTACGTAAAAAATAGGACCGGGCGAGCTTAAGGCGATTAAGAAAGCCAAAAGCAGGTAAACCGGAGCAAACAGGATCAGAACCGATAAGGAAAACAGGATGTCAAATAACCGCTTGAAAAGTTCTCCGTCGAGGCTCTGTAGAGAACGACTTATGCGTCTATCTCCTTGCAGGACAGACCCAAAACCGCGTCTTGCGATCGCTCGAATTACCTTGCCGGAGATTAGTTGGCTGTCGGCAGTCATCTTACTCCTTCACTTCACACCACACACAGTCCTGATCATAAAGCCTCAAGACGCTTTGTTCTCTCAATTATGTTTCCAATACTCAATTTTCTGCCTTCTGAAGGCTTCAAAAGGCAGAAGGAAGAAGGAAGAGGGCTTCTGGTGGCAGAAGGAAAAAGGCACAAGGCACTTATGCAGAGGTCTTCTGAAGGCACTTATACAAAGGCAGAAGGAAGATTGTCCCGCTATCGGGTTCTGGCACTCTCAAGCCCCAGACTCGGTAAAATCACGGGAGTGAAATTCCTGATAGCAGTGTTCCACAAAAGCTAGATAGCGCTGCCCAAAAACCTCGGGAGCAAACTGTTCAGCGCGCAACCTGCAGATTTCTGGCCGAAATTTGCCTTGCAACTGCTCAAATTCCTTGACAGCTTCGACTAATGCTGCTGCGGTTTGGGAGGAAAAAAATAAACCAGTCCCTGTGTCTGGGTGTTGGCGAATGTCGAGCACTGTCTCCAAAGCGCCCCCTGCTGCATAGGAAATTACTGGTGTTCCGCAAGCTTGAGCCTCTACCAAAGCTATGCCAAAATCTTCGCAAGCTGCATATACAAAGGCTTTTGCCTCTGCCATGTACTTTTCAACTATGGAGGCGGGCTGCCAGCCGAGCACTTGCACGTTAGGTTTGGCGATTTGCCGAATCATGTCTAATTCTGGCCCGGTGCCGATGACAAGTAGAGTATGCCCGAGTTGATTGAATGCTTCGACGATCGCACTTACGTTTTTGTAACTTACCAACCGACAAACTGTGACGTAAAAGTCTTGTTTTTGCCGCATCAAGGAAAATCGCTCGATATTTACCGGCGGATAAATCACCTCGGCCCGCCGCCGATAGCATCGCCAAATTCGGCGCGCAGTGTGTTGAGAGTTAGCGATGAAATAATCAACGCGATTGGCGGAAATTACGTCCCACTGCCGCAGTCGATGCAACAAATATCGCGTCAGCAGCCCCGGGATGCCCCGTCCGGCTTTGCTGCTACGCAAATAGTCAAAAGTTAAGTCCCAAGCGTAGCGCATGGGAGTGTGGCAGTAGCAGACGTGCAGTTGCTGGGGACTGGTAAGGATGCCTTTGGCGACAGCGTGGGATGATGAGAGGATGATGTCGTATTCTCGCAGATCTAGTTGTTCGATCGCGATCGGCAGAAATGGCAGATATTTTTGGACACCGCTGCGGGCTGCGGGAAAGTGTTGCAAAAATGTTGTGCCAATCTGTCGCCCGAAAAGATAGCTTTCGGGATTGGCCGATTCAAAGTCGATGAGGGCATAGACATCTGCCTCGTCTACGTGTTTGAGGATTTCCTGCACTACGAGTTCTGAACCGCCAGTAGCTAAGGGCGTCAACCATTCGTGAACTAGGGCGTATTTGAGTTTTTTCACTTGTATTTGTAGCCGATCAAACGATTTGTTAGCGCCAGTGCTGTCAATATTAGTCTTACTGAGGGATCAACTTACGCAATATCCAGCCATCAACCAGGTTTCTATCGAGGTATCTAGGTCAAACCAAGGATTTTGGGAATAAACGGAGTTTTTGTCAAATCAACCACAGCAAAACTGCACTCTCCAGCAGTGATTTCCCCGATAGTTGACAAGAAATACTATTAGGCGGAATACTGAAGGTGATTTGCGGGCGCCTAAATCTTCGGAATCGGCGATCGGCTCAATGTGGTGTGAGGAAAAATGTCCAAATTTTTGTGGAAGGGACTTTTAGTTAGTCCCGCTGTATTGGCAGCAAGTTTAGTTGTATCTTCGACGGCGCTAGCAGAGCAACCTGTAGAAATTGCCACGGCAGCTCAAACTGATAAATTGCAATTAGCAGGTGCTGCAACCGAGGCAGCCAAGTCTGAGACAGCAAAGCCTGAGACAGCCGAACCAGCTTCACTAGCTAGCAAATCAACTGTTGAAACTATTGAGAAAGAAAGGGCAAACCTCTACGAGGGCTTCACTAACGATTTGATCGCCCCAGTTGCCGAACAAGCAAAAGCACCGGAAGTTGCAGCAGCAGATTTAGGCGAAACCAAACCCGCAGTAGCGCCCGCAAATTTAAGTGCCGAACAACCAGTCGCGCAGCAAATCCCCACAGTAGCGCCCGCAAACTTAAGCGAAACGCCACCCGCCATTGCACCGGCTAATTTAAGCGCGGAAAAATCCGCCGCGCAGCCCGATCAGATTTCGCAATCCACTGATTCAAGTGCCCAACCTCAAGCACAGTCTAATGTTTTAGAACAAATCAACCAATACAGCACAGAAGGCAGTAGCAGCGAAGATGCGGCCGGCCAAGTAACATCTGTGTCGCAACTTTCCGACGTTCGGCCAACCGATTGGGCGTTCCAAGCTTTGCAGTCTCTAGTAGAGCGCTACGGGTGCATAGCTGGCTATCCTGACGGCACTTTTCGCGGCAACCGGGCGATGACTCGCTACGAATTTGCAGCAGGTTTAAATGCGTGTTTAGATAAAGTTAGCGAGCTGATTCAAGGCGGTTCCAGAAATCTGGCGACGCGAGAAGATTTGGCTTCTGTGCAAAGGTTGCAAGAAGAATTTGCGGCGGAATTGGCAACTTTGCGGGGCCGCGTCGATGTTTTGGAAGCGCGCGCCTCTGAATTGGAAGCAAATCAGTTTTCAACTACGACTAAACTCAACGGCGAAGTGATATTTGGTTTGGCTGGTATCGCCGGGGGAGAAGATGCCGAGGGCCGCGAAGCTGATAAAGCCACGGCTTTTGGCAGCAGGGTTCGGATCAATTTCGACACGAGTTTCTCTGGAGAAGATTTGCTGAGAACTCGATTGCAAGTTTTAAATTTGGGTTCATTTTCTACTAATAATACGAAAACCGCTGAAGGGGAATTGCGGTTTAATGCGGGGCCTTTTGGCGAGGCTAGCAATACAGTAGGTTTAGATGCGCTGCTTTACCAATTCCCTCTCGGCAAAAGCACGACTGTAATTCTCGAAGCTAATGCCGGCGCTGCTGATGATTTTACCAACACTGTCAACCCTTACTTTGACGGAGACGGCAGCTACGGTGCTCTTTCTAACTTCGGTACTCGCAACCCAATTTACTATTTGATTGGCGGTTCTGGCATCGCTCTGCGGCATCAGTTTGGGGAAAAACTCGAACTGAGTTTGGGATATATGGCCGGCAATGCTGCGGACCCGACGCGGGGAAATGGTTTGTTTAACGGTTCTTACGGCGGTTTGGCTCAGTTGACTTTCAAACCGAACGACAACATGGCTTTAGGTTTAACTTACGTTAATTCCTACAACTTTGTTACTGGTACAGGCAGCAATGCTTCTAATTTCCCGGTGCGTCTCGGTTCCTTCGGGCTCGACGGCGATAGCAATCTGCCAGTTTCTAGCAATTCCTACGGCGCGCAAGCTTCGTGGCGGTTGAACCGGAGATTGGCAATTGGCGGTTGGGCGGGTTACACAAACCAGCGCATTTTATCGAACTTGGCTACTCCTACCGGTTCTGTGCAGCGGGGAGATCAAAAAATCTGGAACTGGGCGGTTACTTTGGCTTTTCCCGATTTGTTGAAAGAAGGAAATGTGGCGGGGATTGTGGTAGGTATGGAGCCGCGGGTGACGAGTTCTACTAATCGGACTTTGCCGGAAGATAAGGATACTTCGCTGCACGTTGAAGGTTTTTATCAGTTTAAGTTGAGCGATAATATTGCTATCACTCCCGGTCTGATTTGGCTGACTGCTCCTGACCACAATAAGAATAATTCTGATTTGGTGATTGGGGTGGTCAGAACGACGTTTACTTTCTAGGAGCAGCCCACACCAATTTTAGATTTTATATTGGCGGTTTTAATCTAAAATCTAAAATTGTCCGAGCTTGGGTTTGATGTTTAAACAAAAACGACCAGCTTTAGCAAAAGCTGGTCTGCACAAATAGTTAAATCCGTTGTGTTCCCACAGTGTTGTTCTCACAGTGAGGAAACCCAAGTTGCACGTTTCTTTGCAAAGGGTTCTAAAAGAAATATCATCTCTCTTAAGGGGTACTATAACAACAAAATTTAATTTTCTGTAATAAAACTTTACATTACAGGCGAATTTTAATTTTTAGGACGATCGCACTTTTTTGCACTTTGTATAATAAAACCGGTTTCAAAAACCCGGTCTATACGTAGGTTGATGCCTACCAAACCTTTTATTTTGCGAAAAAACGAGGTTTCGATGGGCGATCGACCTTTTGCTCACTTTATATAAATCAAGCCGGAGCTTGCTGCGGTCTACCCCAGACAATTCGCTCCTGCTTGTATACAACCATACCCGGTTTTGCGCCTTTGGGTTTGTATACATATTTCGGTTCTGTATAAACCACGGGAACTTGTTCGCTGTGGCGGGCGCGACTGTAGTAAGCAGTCATGTCGGCCGCAAATTGCAAATCGGTTTCTTCAGCAACTGTACCGGGTTTGAGACGCAGCAAAGCGTGGCTTCCGGGAATCTCTAGGGTGTGGAACCACAAGTCGTAGTCGTTAGCGGTGCGAAAAGTGAGTTGGTCGTTTTGGCGATTGTTGCGCCCGATTAATAATTCAAAGCCGCTGGGGGTTTGGTAGCGGTGAAATTCGATCGCAGCATTTTTGTCGGTACTGCGGTAATCTGGTACGTCTAGATATTTTTGCTGGATCAGTTCTTCGCGGATTTCGGCGAGGGTTTGCAAATCTTGGGTGTTGCGGTAGGTTTCCAATACTGAAAGTGCGACTTCAACTTGTTCTAAATAGTCGATTTCTTCCTGTACAGCGGCTAACAAAGGTTCTACTGCAATGCGGGCTCTTTTAAGTTTTTGGTGTTTTTTGTAGAGGGCTTGAGCGTTTTGAACGGCGTTTTTTTCCGGGTTTAGGGAAATGATAACTGGTTTCTCGGTTTCAAAGTCGGGGAGAGAAATTGATTTCATTCCCGGTTCCCAATGCTGCAAATTTGCCATCAGCAAGTCGGCTTGGGATTTGTGGGTGTCTGCGTCTGCTGATTGCTGCAAGCGTTCTTTAAATGTGTTGGCTTTGAGGCGCAGTTTGGCTAAGACGTTGTTGAGTTTTTGGGTAAGCTGATGCCGCAGTTGGGCGAATACTTCTTGATTGATTTCGCCTGTGTAGTAGCTGTTAAGTAATTCTTGAACCGAAGAGAAGGAAGAAGGAACAGAGGAGTTAGATTCGTTTGCAGTTTCTGCCTCTTTTGCATCTGGTGCGGGCCAATCGATTACGGTGTAGCCTTCGGGGGTAAAACTCGGGTGAAATTTAGAGTTTTCTAGGCATTGCAGCCAGTATAGCCAGCGCTGGAATAGTTGCTGCCAGTCGTCGGGATTCAGGCTGTCGGTGGATTGTTCGGGGTCTAAAGAAGCCGATCGAATCATTGACAAAACTAAGGCTTTACTCATCCCTCGGTAATTCTTCAACAGATTGCCCTTTAATTGCCCAGGAACCAGGCTAATTCGCGATTGCCAGCGGTTTTGAGATTCGCTCAGACTCGGCACTGCATCGGTCAAAGACGGGGGCATTTCGTAGGGTTGCCCGGTTTGGATGGGACGGACGGTGGATTGTTTGGCACTGACTTGGTGGGCGCAGGTGACAACGAGGTTGTCTTGGGCGGTGAGGATGACGTTGCTGTACTTGCCCATGATTTCGGCGTAGAGGTGCCAGAGGGCGGGCTCTCCGGGGCGTTTGGCGAATTGCAAGTCGATGACTCTTTCCCAGGATGAAACAGGGGCGATGGAAACTAAGGCTAAACCGCTGAGTTGGTGCCGCAGTTGTTCGCTGAAGGTGAAGGTATCGGGAATGCGGGGCGGGGGGTCGCCGACGCAGATGCGGGCGGCCACAGGATGCCAGGAAAGGTCAATCCAGCCGCGCCCTTTCATGGTGCGGAAGGCCAGGGACACGGTGAAGCGATCGCGCTGGTAGACTTGTTCTAAGCGCGCTGGCAGCCATTGGCCTCGCAGTTCGCTGCAAGTGGCGGTTAAAGTTGTAAAGTCTACGGGTTGCACGGTATTCTCAGGGCGATCGAACTATCTATTTCTATGCTGACAGATATCGGTCACATTTTACTAATTATATAAAATTATTGTTTACTTTTGCTTTCCGTCCTTCCCTCGGAAAGCTCTTCCATAATTTCGTTAAGAAATAACAAATAACTAATAGACATCTCCTAAAAAGCAGGTTTTGAACAGGCAGGGTAACTGTTCCACAAGAATTATGGCAGATATCTAATAACAACTAACTAATAACTTCCCCAATCAATTGCAAATGTTTGTACAAAGGTGCGATCGTATTGGCTGCGATCGCCCCGCTAGCAGCAACAGCGGGCAAACCAATTCCCGGAAATGTCGAATCTCCGCAGCAAAAAAGCCCCGCTAAAGGTGTTCTAGGTCCGGGAAACAAGCCGCTACCCGCCCGAATTCCGGGCCCGTAGGAACCGCGATGGCGGCGCAAAAACCTTTCGTGGGTTAGGGGTGTCCCAACTAAGGTGACTTCGCAGCGCGATCGAATATCGGGGATAATTCTCTCTAAGGCTTCCCACATTACCTCGGCGCGCGCTTGTTTTTGCAGCTTGTACTCTTCGCTGGTGCGATCGAGCTTTTGCCACAAATCGTAAGGCTCGTTTCCGGGGGTATATGCGTGAATGACGTGCTTTCCCGGAGGCGCGAGGTCGGGGTCGAGGAGGGAGGGAATCGAGACGAGAACGACGTTCTGAGGGGCCGAAACGCCCATTTCCCAGTCTTTCACGAAGATGTAGTGACAAGCCAAGTCCGATCGCACTCCGGCTGCATCAATTCCCAGATGCAGGTGCATGAAGCTGTCGCACTCTGGCGTCGCCTGCCGCTGTTGCCGAAACCTTTGCGGGACTGAGGTTTCAGGCAAAAGTTTCAGGGTATCCCAAACGGAAGCGTTGGAGACGACGGCTTTGTGCGATCGAATAATTTTGCCCGATCGCAGCCGCACGCCGGCAGCCCGGTTGTTTTCCACCAAAACTTCTGCAACGTGGGAATTTAGCAGCAACTGCCCTCCGTGGCGCTCTAAACCGCGTACCAGGGCGTTTACCAAAGCTGCACTACCGCCGATCGGATAGTCTAAAACTGCATTGGGGCGATACCAGTCGGCGAACATGAAAGCGACTTCGGCTGCGATCGTTCCGTCGGCGGGAAGTCCAGACAGCAGGAAGCACAACAAATTCAGCCAATTTCGGACAAAGGGATCTTTGACATTTTTGTCCATTATTTTGCTGAAAGGGCCTGCAAGTGCGATCGCGTCGCCAGCACTTTGCAGGAAAGCCGGCGCAAATTGGCCGAGGGTAAAAATACTGCCCAAATCGAAGCGCAAAGCGAGGGAGGGCAAGGCTGTGGCAGCTTTGGCGTAGGGTTCCATGATGCGCTGGAGTTGCCGCCATTCGGCGACTGCTGCGCCGCCGCGCAGTTGTGCGAGCACTTCGGCAAATTGACTCGCACCGACGGATGTGTCGAAATCGCCTTCTGGCAAACAGCAACCCCAGGTATCGTAGGTGATGCAGGGGAGTTTTTCGCCGATCGCATCCAAAACTTGCCGCAGGGGATTCGCAGACGGGCTGTAGGATAATCCGGAGTACAGGGAGGGCCCGGAGTCGAAGCTAAATCCGCCGCGTTCAAAACCGTGTGCGGCGCCGCCCGCGATCGAATGGCTTTCGCAAACCACAACCTCAAAGCCATAGCGGGCGAGCATTGCAGCGCAAGTCAATCCGCCTATCCCGCTGCCGATGACGATGATTTCTGTGTCTGTGGGGGCGATCGCAACCATATTTTTCTCCGCTAATTCAGCTAATATTATCTCTGTTACCAACAATAAAACTGGTTTGTATATTAAATGGAAAATATATCTATTCTCGAACAAGCCGCTAAATCTAATTCTAAACCATCTTCCAACGCCGTAGTTGCCGCCCTCCTCGAAGCTGAGAAAAACGCGAAAAAAAATAAAATTCGCTATTCTTTCGAGCAATTAATCGGCAACTGGCAACTCTGCTTTATCACCGGCACGAAAAAGACTCGACAAAAAGCGGGAATTGTCTTGGGTGCCGGACGTTACATCCCTCAGTGGATTGCGAAAATTCAAATTGCTTATTCGGCGGAACCTGTTGCTGAAGGGGAAGAGAATCGCGAAATCGGCAGGGTGGAAAATTCGGTGCAAGTTGGGGCGATCGAACTCACTCTTTCTGGGCCGACTAAGTTTTTGCCTAATAATATTTTAGCTTTTGATTTTACCAGAATTACTGTGAAAGTGTTGGGTAAAACTGTGTATCAAGGATTTATTCGCGGCGGTGAAGCACGGGAGGCGGATTTTTTTAGTTTGAGTGTGGGGAAACAGGCATTTTTTGCATATTTTCTGGTAGAAGATGGGATAATTGCCGCTAGGGGAAGGGGCGGCGGCTTAGCTTTGTGGGGGAGAGTTTAGCGTTTCTTAATTGCGTGCAATACAGCAGGGAAATAACCTGGTTCATTGGGGAATTGGCGGGATATTTGTTCTGCTTGGCGGTTGAATTCTGTTGTTTACTGCATCAATATTACTCAAAGTAGTAGCTTCCCCCGCGCGATCGCCCAGTTCCCGCATAATTGGTAAAGCTTGGTTAAAGTATTTCAATGCTTCTTGCGGTTGAGAAATGCTGTTGTACACTCTACCAATATTATTCAAAGTAGCAGCTTCCCCCCTGCGATTGCCTGCTGACCGCATAATTGGTAAAGCTTGGTTAAAGTATTTCAATGCTTCTTGCGTTTGGGATATGCTGTTGTACGCTGCACCAATATTATTCAAAGTAGCAGCTTCCCCCCTGCGATCGCCCACTTGCTGCAGAATTGGTAAAGCTTGGTTATAGTATTTCAATGCTTCTTGCGGTTGGGAAATGTTGTCGTACGCTAAACCAATATTATTCAAAGTAGTAGCTTCCCCCCTGCGATTGCCCACTTGCCGCAGAATTGGTAAAGCTTGGTTAAAGTATTTCAATGCTTCTTGCGGTTGGGAAATGCTGTTGTAGGCTAAACCAATATTACTCAAAGTAGCAGCTTCCCCCTTGCGATCGCCCGCTGACTGCGTAATTGGTAAAGCTTGGTTAAAGTATTTCAATGCTTCTTGCGGTTGGGAGATGCTGTTGTACGCTGCACCAATATTATTCAAAGTAGCAGCTTCCCCCCTGCGATCGCCCGCTGACCGCATAATTGGTAAAGCTTGGTTATAGTATTTCAATGCTTCTTGCGGTTGGGAAAGGCTGTCGTAGTTAAGACCAATATAATTGAGTGCTAGAGCTTCACTTTTTTTCTCTTTTAATTGTCGCGCAATGGCTAGAATTTGCTGCCATGTTTCTATTGCCTGTCGCGCTTCTTGTCCTTGCTGTCCCTGTTGTATTGCTTGCTCTATGAGTTGGTTTAATTTTTCAATCTGTGAATTTTGACTTTGCGCCCAACTCGGTTGAACCATCAGCGGCACAGTCAGAGGAGTCAGACACACACCCAAAACCAAAACACTGCTAATAAATTGTTTCATCATTTTCATAATTTACCAAAGTCGATTAATAGAATAGGCATCAAACGCAGAATCTTTACTTAATATCGGTATCCCTTCCACCATTGATTGTGCAATGAGCAAGCGATCGAACGGATCTTTATGATGAAAAGGCATGGTCACGATCGCATTCAGATGATCTAAATTGATCTTCAGGAGATTAAAGTCTTCTAAACTGAGTTTTTGCCCGATATACTCCTGAAAAGGCACACTCAAATTCAGCAGCCGTTTACTTTCCTTAATTGCCATCTCCCAAATACTTGGTATACTGACCAGTTTATTATCTTCGTCCTCAATTAGAATCCGTGCAGTGACACTAAGTTGAGAATCGCCTGCAAAAAACCAAATTAAGGTATGAGTATCTAACAGAATTCTCATTACATATAATCCTGAAAATCTTCTAACGGTTCATCAAAATTATCAGATATGGTAATCACCTCGCGATCGCTCCCAAACAGCGGCGCGCGGCGCTTTTTAGGAGGCATAGGTGGAGCCTTCGGTGGCGGAGGCGCAGGTTTTGGTGGCGGAGGGAATGGTTTTGGTGATTCTCTATTAGTTGCGTGATCGCCCTCTAGAAATTCTGCAATTTTTCGCCATTCCTCTCTGTCTTCATCTGACAAAGACACTAAAAACTCCTTCATCCTTTTCCACTTCTCCTCGTTGTTGATTGGCGAAACTTCCCGGGCTTCAATCAGAACTAAGGAGCCGTCAGGAATGTTAATATTTTCTTATAGTTGGATGTTTTTACCTTGTTTTATGCCTTTAACTTGAATAGGTTCGGATTTCATGGCTTGGTTGAGATAAACTGCCGATATTAGGTCAGGCCAGGTAAAGTTTTCAGGTAATTTATCGATTAAGCTGCGGACTTCTTCTTTAAGATTGATGGTTTCCATCGGTTTTAGTAAAGAGAGTAGAGATTTTAATTGTAGTACAAGCGGTTTTGAAGCGATCGAGCTTTTAGCAAAAGTTCATTCCAACTGATATTTTACACCTGTTGCAACAGTCCGGCGGGGGTTAAAACCCCCGACGGACTACGGGATTTGTGTTTATTGATTAGGCCAGATCGCACACAACCTCAAAAACACCCCCTGGAATAAACCGACACAACGCCCTCCGCCGATCGTCGGCATCTTGGCGGTTGACAAAACGCGCGATCGTATAGTGCTCAGCATTCGGTAAAATTCGGACGATCGCCCAAGAAGTGCCATCGCCCTGCTTTGACTTTTCAGGTGTTTTCGAGATCGAATTTGGGTTGAGTTCGATCGCCCCGCGGGCGATCGTCGGAGAATTGGCTTTTCTGAGAGTGTTGAGGTAGCGGGCGATCGTACTTCCTTTGAGATTCGCCCCGACGCGCAGAATCAGAAACACCGCCAAGCTTTCGATTTCTGGCCCAGTCATGCGCGCGCGATCGGCATCAAAATCCTCATCAGAGTAGCTGCGGATACCCGACAGCAGTTGCGTGATGCCAAAGTCATCTAAAGCTTGTTGATAGCCGCGGTTATATTCGCTGCCGTCGCTCACAGGCTTTACCATAGTAATAGTCTCCTTTTATGTGGATTGTCTCCTTGTATTTGGGGAGCCCTAAGCCAGCGCGAGCCCGACGAAAGTTCAGCGCTGGCTTTTGACTTTTTGAAACTATAGCATAGATATAGCACACATAAATGCTGTGGATGAGCCAAACTCGACAGGATGGTCTAGATACAGCACAATTACGATCGGCTTAAACTAAAAAATAATCAATCTCTGATGACCAAACGCTTAGCGACCTATTTAGCCGATGGAATCTATGACATCCTTGAAGAGTGGGCAAGTCAAGAACGCCGTTCAGTCAGCAGCTTGTCAGCATTCATTTTGGAGCAAGCAGCCAGAGAACGCCAAAAGGAAATGAAACAACAGCCTCCGCCATCGGATGACAAGCAGGAGAAGAGTTGAGTGCAGTTGGGGCGTGCAATAGCAGCATAGTGCTGTGCAAAAGCAGCATTATGCTGCATATTCGACAAAATTGTCTAAAATACTCGACAACGGCGATCGGCTTAAATAAGAAACAATTAACCTCTAATGTCTAAACGCATATCAACCTCGATAGGAGAAGGAATCTATGACCTACTTCAAGAGTGGGCAAATGAGGAACGCCGTTCAATCAGCGGCTTGTCAGCATTCATTTTGGAACAAGCTGTGAGGGAACGTCAAAAACAAATGCAAAAACAGTCCCCACCATCCGATGAGAAACAAGATAAAAGTTGAGTGCAGTTTATGCGATCGATCTTTTACTCTTTTCCCCGTAGAAGATTATCTAATTCTTCCTGATTCTTCCTGATTCTTCCTTCGCGTCTTCGCGGTTCAATAATACTAAATGAAATTTATTAGAATCGATTTAGGTTGGAGTTCAGGAGCCAGTGGTTTGTGCTGTTTGAATTGGTAAAATAACCAATTAGAATTAATAGAGTGCGATCGCCCCCACTAGCCAGACTAAAGCATTGGGACATACCGCCAGAGGTTTGAAACATAAATTTTCGCCCCTCTGCCTACCCCCTAAATCTCTCGCCCAAACATCACATTACCCATTTCCTGCGGGTATCCGCACAGTGAAAATAGACCCTTTCCCCTCTTCGCTTTCTACCAAAATTTCCCCGCCCATCATGTGACAGTAGTAGCGACTAAGTGTCAGCCCCAATCCAGCGCCCTCGTAAGGTCGCGTTGTTGAACAGTCAGCTTGCACAAAAGCTTCAAATAATTTGTGCTGTTGTTCTTGCGACATTCCAATTCCGGTATCCTTAACCGATAAGCAAATCCAATCCGACTCTTCAACATTCAGCAGAGGACAAGCGATCGCCGCAGAATGAGTTTCATCGGCAGGCATTGAATCGTCAATCGCCGATCGCCCTGCTGCATTCAATTTGCCGCTTCCTTCAATGCGCCTGACACTCAGTCTCACCCTGCCGTTTTTGGTGAACTTAGCAGCATTACTCAGCAGGTGCATCAAAACCTGCCGCACTTTTTTGAAATCTGCGTGCATGATACCCGCAGTTCGATCGCACTCAATCTCCAAAACATTGCCATTTTTCTCTACCAACGGTTTCGCAGCACACGCAACATTGTCAACCAGGGATTCGATGTCAAACTCTTGGATTTCGAGTTTCATCCTCCCGGCTTCAATTTTTGACAAATCGAGGATATCGTTAATCAAAGATAGCAGGTGCGTGCCCGCCTTCTGAATCCTGTGCAAGTCGGGTACAAACTCATCACATCCCGCATCCTGAGCATCTTCTGAAAGTAGTTGACTGTAGCCGATAATCGCATTTAAAGGCGTCCGCAACTCGTGGCTCATATTTGCTAAAAACTGGCTTTTAGCAGTGTTAGCGGTGACTGCCGCTTCCTTAGCGTGTTTCAATTCTTTTGTATGTTCGGAAACTCGCTCGATTAGATGATTGAGAGACACAGCTAATGAGCCTATTTCGTCTTGTCCGGTGACGGGGGCTCGCAAATCAAAATTCGACTCAGCGGCCACTTGTTCGGCAATCTGAGTGACGCTCACGACTGGTTTGGCGATCGCCCGACTGGTGCGGTCAGCCACCATTCCGGCTACCACGACCGACAGCAGCATACTAATAATAATTATGGCTTTTTCCATTCCTTGAGCGTCTTCCATCACTTCACCGCCTTGCCCCTCTTGCTGCTGGGCAATATCGAGGATTTGGCTCAATCTCTCAAGGCTGCTGTTGAGCTGTTTTACACCTTCTCCGCTTACTGTCGCCAAAATTTTTCTGGCAGACTCTATCTCCCTAGGTGACAGTTGCGATTGCTGGATTTCCTGCAAAGTTGGCTTGAGAGTATCGGCGTAGGATTCTAAATCTTCGGTGCAATCTTGCAGTAAACTTTTGAGAACTTCCGGCTTTACTGCCAGCCAAGCAGGTTGGCTGTCGGCAAACTTCTCTATGCGTAACCGCAGCTCTTTTGCCTGAACAATACTCTTGACAAACTGCTCTTCTTTCAATTCCAGCTTGGCAGGATTATCTACAAAAGAATCTAGCTGCGCTCCCTGCAATTGTGCTGCCAGCGCCGCATCTTTAAAATTTCCCAGCAATTGCGCTTGTAGGTGAGCGTCATTGAATTGTTCTAATCCTTGTCCTTGGTAGTAATCGGCAATCACCAGCCCACTCAGGGAGCCAATGAATCCGATTCCTATTGCCAGGAAATACCCGCCGCCAATTTTTTTATGGATGGACCAACCGCCAATTTTATATGGCAACATTTTGCGGAGTTTTAAACATGATATTTCTACAAAATCCTGGCTAGGGATTTTCTTATGTGGGGTTTCTATAGAAGCGACTTGTTCAGAAATAAAGAGCGGCATCAGTTTACCTACTTTGCTATTTTTTTGGTTTACCTTTCGCGTTGCCACAGGTTCTTTCTGCGGGTTAAATGGTTCTTCTGGATTGAACTCGCCCTGGTATTCCGAAACGGCAACCGATAAACTTGCTTCGTTCCCTGTTTTTTTTAGCAAGTTAATTTTTGACATATGCAACCCCTGTCTTTTGTTGAAATCTACCATGCTCTTAAGTTTTCCAAACGGAAAATCTTGTCTATTTTCCAGTAGACATCTGTGAAAAAGCATCTCAAACTCTTGTCGAGTCAGAGGAGAAACTTAAATTCGGTGGATGTCTAATAGATAATTAGGCTGTTGATGGCTGTTGTCAAATTACTTTTTCGGCTGGTAAAAGTCTGTAGCAGGCAAAATAAAGAAAATTTTTTCCAAGCATGGAATTCAGCAGGCAGAAAATTTTCTTTGACCTGTTTTGCCTGTGAGTAGCCCAAAGCTGATATTGTCTGTTGACAATGCACCTGATTCCTTCGCTTTGGACTTTGGCTGCCAGCAATGCGACGATTGCTTGACGGTTTTTGTCGATCATCCGACAACTTTGTAGCACAGAATGTCACAAATGCAGCAGCCGATCGAACTTTTGCACCCTGGCGATCGACTTTTGGCACCGTTGCCCCGCACAGACAAGTCTGAGGTAAAGTGTCGTTAGTTGAGTATAACTGTAGGGCTTGCGAAAAGAAACCCGCTTTCTGGGAGTCAACTGTTGGCGATTGCGAGTTCTGGAGTTGCCGTGGTCGATTCGATCGCCAGTGCTAGCTTACCGTCTCTACCCAAAGCTTCATCGGCCAAGTGTACCATCCAGCGATTCGGCTTGGCTTGGGGTCTGGCGGCAAGCACAACGGCCCAAGCTTCCCGTTCTTTGCCGCGACCCAACAGCGCAGCACAAACAGTCAAAGCTGTGGCAGTTGAACGGCTGATCCCACTTTGGCAGCAGATCAGCAAACTGCCTCCCTGTGGTGACATTTTGAGGGCAAAGTCAATAATTTTAAGTACATCCTCAAGACTAGGCAAGATTTGATCGGGGTCGTCAACGGGAGTGTCGAGGTCGTTAAACTCCAGGCACATTCGCTTCTGGATTTGATGAAAATTTTTGGGTTCGGGCAAGCCCGGACTGCCGATCGAGATCAGGTATTTAATCTCGCGCCCCGCAGCGCGGTCAACAATGTATTCGCTGGCTTCTGCTTGCGAAGCAATCAGGATTTTCGGCAGTTTTTCACCCGATAAATCTGCAGAGACTGAGGAATCAAAATCAACTGTTTCTGCCTCAGTCCTGACATCCGCCAAGTATTGGGCAGCCAGCGCCCGAACGTCAGCAAATTCGCGATTTAAAGCTGTTTCCAGAGCCAAAATAGCAGCCGTTGAGCCAATTTGACCGAGGGATTTAACAGCGTTTTGGCGCACTCCTGAAGTTTCGTCTCCCAGCAGCCGCACCAAACCTGCCACAGCTTCCTCTGTCCCAATTTCCCCCAAAGCAGCAGCAACTCTCCACCGCACATAAGATTCGCTGTCGCCAATTGCGCTTGCCAGTCCCGCGACCACCATTTTTTGCAATTTCGCATCTCCCTCTGTATTGATGTTTCCAAGGGCCACCGCCGCCCTGCCGCGCACGAAAATATCTCGATCCGAGAGCGACCCGATTACGGCCACCATAGCCGCCTCGCTGCTGATTTCCCCCAAGGCAGAAACTGCACTGCCGCGCACGTCTGAGTCGTTATGCTTGAGGGCTTGTACCAGCCCCGCCACAGCCGTTTCTGTGCCAATTTGTCCCAAGGCCTCGGCGGCCCTCAAAGAAACTGCATAAGAGTCGGGATCGTCGTGAAGCAATTCTATTAAGCCGGGTACTGCCTCACAATCGCCGATTTTCCCCAAAGCCGCCGCCGCCCTAGCGCGGACGAGGTGATTTTCGTCTCTGAGGGCATTCAGCAGCCCGGGAACTACCTCAGAGACGCCGATTTTCCCGCAGTTGACCGCAGCCCGCCAGCGCACCTCGGAGTCTGGGTGGTTGAGGGCTTTCAGCAGCGCGGGGACGGCTGTTTTCGGGTTAATTTTGCCCAAGGCCCAAACAGCCCGGGCGCGCACCTTGGACTCTGGGTGTTTAATGGCTTTGAGCAGTGCTGCGGCTGCTGGTTTCGAGTCAATTTTTCCTAAAGCCCAAGCAGCCCAAGCTTGGATTTGGGAATCTTGGGATTCGAGCGATCGGGCTAATTCAATTACTGCTGCTTCGGAGCCGATTTTCCCGATCGCTCGAATCCCCTCAAGGCGCACTGCACTTTCTTTGTGGTTCAATGCCGCCACCAGCATCGGAATTGCCATATCGGAACTTGTTAGGGCCAGCAGTTGAATTTTGAGCAGCGGCGAAGCGGGGATTTTGTCGATTAATTTTATGGTGGCTGTTTGAAATTCTGGCTTTACCGTTCCTGCTAGCTTCGAGCCGAGTTTTAAATTTACTTTTAGAGCTAATTTTACTGCCCGCAAAGCCAGACTTTGCTGTTCTACTTGCGGCAATATAGTCGCCAAGGTGTGCATCCCTTGTTTTTGTTTCAAATATTTTTGATGGAACTGAGCATCGCTGAGCTCGGGTAGCTGTTGGATGAGGCTTGCTGCTGAGGTCACTGATTTATCCTAATATTTTGGCGAGCGGTTGAGATTGCTCTTTTAAACTGTCTTTAAAAAATATGGCGTCTACAAAACGCTACTTCTAAAAAAAAGCTTGCACCCACTTCTAAAATATGTCTTATTCCACTATTTTTGCAACTCCCCAATTATTAATTATCGGGTTTGTTTGGGCGATCACCTTGACAATTAGTAGCGCTTGCTGATTGGCATCGCTGCGCTTTTAACTTGCCTAACTCTGCTATATTATTTTATCCTCACATCTTGCACCATTGTCAGCAACAGGCAAGATAGCTGTTCCACAAGAAAACTCACCCTTTGTGGAACAGCCATCTTGCCTGTTCATCAAAGCTTATTGAGAATGGTGCAACATCTTATTTTATACCAACTTGGCTTGAAATAGCGATCGGCTGGGTTGACCGCAGCCAACCGGAAACAGCTTGATTGCGGGACAATCTCTCAACGAGCATAGGGCCCTTTTTTCAAAACCTTAGCCAAAGCGTTATCGTTATCTCGCAAACCTTCGTAAAAAAACATCACTTCTCCTTGAATCCCGCAAGAGCGGTTGTAAGCAATTACTTGCAACAAAAGTTGGGGAGTTATGCTATATTTACTGCCTCGATTCGTCAACAAAATACCGGGCGACACGCACTTTACTTGCTGCCCGCTAAGCTGTCCCGACATCATTTTATCGACCAATTGTTTGTAAGCATTAAAATCGCGACGATAAAACTGCGGGTGAAGCAGATCCACCAAATTTTTGTCAACCCAAGCTTTAGAATCTTGCAAATATTCCACCAGCCCCCAGTCATAAGGACTCGGCGACATCGATAGCAACAAATCAGGATTAATAGCTTTCACTTCTCGGTGTAAACGAGCTACAAACTCAGTAATAATATTAGCACGCCACTGCAGCCAATGTTGTTCTTTACAATCCGACGGCGCTGCTTTACCGCACTCTTCTAGATAGCGTTTAACCGTTTTTTCGTCGTAACCGCCTTCTACCGGAAACGCAATGCGATCGTCTCCTTGAACGCCGTCTACCGGATAATTCTTAGCAACTTCCAGCATCAAACCCAGCACAAAGTCTTGCACTTCCGGGTCAAGAGAATTCATCCAGTCAAAGTTATTTTTCTTAAGTAAATTGCCGCTGACATCACGGGCGGTCCACTCAGGTTTTTTAGCCAGCAAATGACCGCCCTTGCGATTGTAAGAACTCACAAATCCGTATTCAAAACAAGGAATTACTTTTAAACCAACTCTCTTTGCCTCAACACATATTTCTGCTAAGGGGTCGCGACCTTGATAGCGCGAGTCAATTTCCACCCCAAATTTTTCTCGCATAATTTTAGAAGGATAAGCCGTATAACCCTGGCTCCAAATTATAGGAAAAACGGTATTAAATCCCGTATCTGCGAGAAAGTCCATTGCCTCAGCAATTCGCTCTTTTGATGTGAGAACTTTGGAGTCAGTGCTGGTTATCCAAACGCCGCGAATTCCACCAGGATTTTTAGTCGCAAACGAACTGGGCAGCGTTGCTGGATTTGGTGCAGAAAATCCAGTTGTTGCCAACCGCTGTTGGAGGGAAGAGGCAAAACTGCGAATTGCTGATTGGAAAGGTGTGAAAAATCCCATTTATTTATTTAATCTTTTTTTGTTGTAAGGTGGGCACTGCACCCGCTACGTTATTGATTGGTAGCACCCGGTATTATTTATGGATAAGAAGCGCCGAAGAAGCGCCTATATTATTTATTGATAAGGTGCGGAGTACGCACCCTACATTCATTGGAAGCACCCGATATTATTTATGGATAAGGTGCGCGGCGCGCACCCCAAAATCGTACTATCCAGCTACTCCTGACAACTTCTGGCTCAAAGCTTCTTTCAAAAGTTCCGCCTTATCAGTTTCCTCCCAAGGCAAATCTAAATCAGTGCGTCCGAAGTGACCGTAAGCCGCCACATCTTGATAGAAACGACCGCCTCTTTCAGCAGGCAAATTCTGCAAGTTAAATGCTTGAATGATTCCTGCAGGACGCAGTTCAAAATGCTGCTTCACAACTTCTAAAAGGCGATCGTCATCAACTTTTCCAGTGCCAAAAGTTTCGATCATCATGCTAACAGGCCGCGCAACGCCGATCGCATAACTCAACTGCACTTCGCACTTTTGGGCTAAACCAGCCGCTACAATATTTTTAGCAACGTAGCGACAAGCATAAGCCGCGCTGCGGTCTACCTTGGTGGGGTCTTTCCCAGAAAAAGCGCCGCCGCCGTGGCGGGAATAGCCGCCGTAGGTATCCACAATAATTTTGCGGCCCGTCAAACCCGAATCTCCTTGAGGCCCGCCGACCACAAATTTGCCGGTGGGGTTGACAAGGAAGCGAGTTTCTGCATCCGGCTTCACGCTAATATCGGCAAACACGGGTTGGACGATCGCAGTCCAAAGGTCTTCTTTGATTTTGGCTTGAACTGCCGCTGTGTCTGTGATGTCGCCGATCGTTTCGGTGTGCTGCGTAGAAATTAAAATCGTATCTATGCCAACAGGTTTGCCGTCCTCATAGATGACTGTAACTTGGCTTTTGCCGTCGGGACGCAGGTAAGATAACTGACCGGTTTTGCGGACTGCGGCCAGTTGACGGCAAATCCGGTGCGCTAAACTGATCGGCAGAGGCATCATTTCCGGCGTTTCGTTGCAAGCAAAACCGAACATCAAACCTTGGTCGCCAGCGCCGATGGCGTCCAATTCCTCTTCACTCGATTGTTCCCGGCTTTCGTGGGCTGTATTCACCCCTTGAGCAATATCGGGAGACTGAGAATCAAGAGCCACCAACACTGAGCAACTATTGGCCGAAAAGCCGTTGTCAGCGTGGATGTAGCCAATATCGGCTATTTTTTTCCGGGCTAATTCTATGTAATTTACCTGAGCTTTAGTGGTAATTTCGCCCGTCAGCAGCATTAAGCCGGTGTTGACGACAACTTCTGCTGCGACGCGGCTTTTGGGGTCTTCAGTCAGTAAGGCATCTAAAATCGTATCTGAAATTTGATCGCAGATTTTATCGGGATGGCCTTCAGTGACCGATTCAGAGGTAAACAGGTAGCGGCGTGACAATGATTATTTCTCCTTAGATAGGGACTCTTCCTGCGCGACATCGACGACCGACGAGTTATTTTTCAGGTAAAGGCTCAGAACGATCGCGTCTGGGCTACCTTCGAATTTTTGTCGATCTGCAGAGCCGTGTTGAAGCAGGGTTTGAGACTGGGTAAAGTGACACTACTATAGCAAAGTCAGTTCCGGGAAGTCCCTAAAAACTTAGATTTTTTAGGATTGTCGATCGATCTTGGACACCGCTCGTCTATCTCCTAACCTGACAAAGGTAAGATAAAGTCAGGGTATCGCCTTGTGCAACGACTATGGCAGGACTCCAAAAATCACCAAACTTGATCCAAACAGTTGCCGAGCTAGATTTTCCCGGCGGCCCGATACCGCTTGACTCTCGATTTTATATTGAGCGCTCAGGGGCCGAAGCCCTGGCCTGTACAGAAATTAGCAAACCCGGAGGCCTCGTTCGCATTAAAGCTCCCAAAAAAATGGGCAAAAGTTCGCTGATGCTGCGGATAATTGACGCGGCAGTCGATCGTGGATACCGCACAGTAAATGTAGACTTTCAGCAAGCCGACGCAGCGGTTTTTGCTAGTTTAGATAAATTTTTGCGCTGGCTTTGTGTCAATGTCGCTCGGCAACTCAAACTCGAACCAAATATTGATAAATTCTGGGATGAAGATATGGGCAGCAAAGTAAGCTGCACTATTTACTTTGAAAACTATTTGCTCGCGCAAATTGACAGTCCTGTTGTCTTGGTAATCAACGAAATCAATCGAGTATTTGAACGCACCAATATTGCTCAAGATTTTCTGTCTGTGATCCGTTTTTGGTACGAACAAGCTCGCGGTAGCCCAACTTGGCAAAAACTCCGCACCGTGGTTATTCATTCAACAGCCATTTATATTGATTTGAATGTTAATCAATCTCCATTTAATGTAGGAATGCCGATTAAACTCTCAGAATTTACTGCGGAACAAGTTCAAGATTTGGCGTGTAGATATGGACTAAGCTGGAGCGATCGCGATCCGATACAGCAATTAATGAACATGGTAGGCGGGCATCCTTATTTAGTGCATTTAGCGCTGTATCACTTGGCAATTTTGCAACAAAACCGCCTGTCCGTCGATCGGGATGAGCCTGGGGAGGAACTGGGGCGAGCCGAGTTGGCAGAACTGTTAACAGCAGCTCCTACTCACAGCGGAATTTATAGCGACTACTTGCAAAATCAGTCGATCGCCATTCAACAGCAGCCCGAACTCGCCTCCGCATTCCAACAAGTTGTCGATGCTAAAAATAGCATTCACCTCGAACCTTTGATGGCTTATCAGTTAGACAGCATGGGACTGGTCAAATTAGAGGGAAATAACTGTAGTTTGTCTTGCGAATTATATCGGCTGTATTTTCAAGGGCAAAATTTGTGCGAGGACAAGTGGTCGGCTGTTGGTTTGGAGGAGTTGCAGCAAGAAAATCAAAGGCTGCAAGCTTTGGTGAATGTGGACGAACTTACTCAAATTGGCAACAGACGGTATTTTGATAGTTGCTTGCGAACCGAATGGAAACACATGGCTCGCGAGGGTTCTCCGATATCCTTAATTTTGTGCGATCTCGATTATTTCAAAATATATAATGATACCTACGGACATCAAGCTGGAGATGATTGTTTGCGAGCGGTAGCTCAGACAATTCGCCGATCGCTCCAGCGTCCTGCTGATGTAGCTGCTCGCTACGGTGGCGAGGAATTTGCTGTTATTTTACCTGAAACTGATGCGTCGGCGGCTCTGGTTGTTGCCGAACAAATTAGAGCGAAAGTGAAAGATTTGAAGATTGTTTTTAACCCGCAGAGTCTTGACGGCCTGCCTAATTCTGTGGTAACGATTAGTTTAGGAATTGCCAGCGTTGTTCCGAGCGAGGAAAATGAGGCCGTAACGCTGCTACTGGCGGCTGATGAGGCTCTTTATGACTCGAAAAGGGAGGGGCGCGATCGGCTCACTATGAGTACGCTTTTAAATTTTCGATTTGCTGCTGTTAATTAGGTATTTCCTGGGAAATATAATTCGTTTCTACACATACAAAGTCCGCCTGCGCGGACTATAAAAAAACGATAGTTGAGAACTGGATTTGATATTAATAGCGGGGGACGGTTCGATCGACCACCATTGAGTAAGCATCTATGCCGCCAACGACATTTTTAACGTTGGTAAATCCTCGCTCGGTTAACCAATGGCACATTTGAGCAGATCGCACTCCGTGATGGCACAGAACTAAGGTTTCTTTGTCGCGATCGAGTCTAGCGTCAATTTCACCAGACCATTCGGCAAACTCGCTCAGCGGAAAAGCTACAAATCCCGGCAGCGCCGCGAGTTCAATTTCGTAAGGTTCCCGCACATCTACAAGCTGCAATTTCTCAGCATTGGTTTCTGCTAATTGGCGAGCTAATTCTTCGACTGTAATTTGAGCAAAAATTTCTGACATTTGATTAGGAAAAAGTAGTCATCAGTTATTAGTTAACAGTCAACCGTTAACAGTCAACCGTTAACAGTCAACCGTTATTAATTGATGGGCGAAGGCGGTGGAATTAGCTCCACAGGAGGGGTAGGTGCAGGGCGCCCGTCCAACTGGCTCACGCTGTCGCTGGGGTCAAGACAAGTGGCGATTAACCGGTCAGTGGGAAAGTCGAGCCTGCCGCTCAAACCGACTACGCATTCAGCAAACTGTTGTGGCAATAAACTGCGGCGGCATCCATCAAGCACTACCAGGGGAGCAGCAGGTTGAGTTCGACTTTTGCCGTTAATATTCACTACGCAAGTAGCCAATTCCTTGGGACGCCTCACCCGGCGACAGCTAGAGAGCGCTTCGACACCAGAAATATTGGTTTTGCGGTTGATTTGGAGGGCGCATCTAGATATGTCGCGGGGGCGGAGGGCGTCAGCACAAGCGGCGGCGGCGGCCTCTGCCCCCACTCCGGCTTCGATTAGTTCCAGGGCGCAGACGCGATAGGGATTCCTAGAGCGAGGGATTCTAATAGTGATGGCTGATGCTGGTGAGATGGGCAGTGCTGTGGCTAACAAACCAAGTGCTGCTAGCTGCGTGCCGAGAGCCAAAATCCAGCGCGCGGTAGGGCTTGAGCCTGTCGGTGCTGGTTTTGGGGAAGAAGTGCGGGAGAAATTGCGGTTGTGCATGGCAGATCGAGTAGTGAGTTTTTTTGGCTGATTGGGGCGATCGAGCGATCGGCTTTTCCTTCAGAATTTACCGCACATTATGGATCGCGCTGCGGTCGATCGTTTTTTTATCGATCTTTGTTGGAATTTTGACCGTTACACACATATAATATAGAGTCTGCATAAAATTGCATACAGATATTAGAGAGGAAAATAAATGTCTCGATATCGAGGCCCCCGATTGAGAATCGTCCGTCGCCTGAAAGAGTTGCCGGGTCTAACCCGCAAAACCCCCAGACGAGATTATCCGCCTGGACAGCACGGTCAAAACCGCAAAAAGCTCTCTGAGTATGCGGTTCGCTTGCAAGAAAAGCAAAAACTCCGTTTCAATTACGGTGTGACGGAACGCCAACTGCTCCGTTACGTCCGCAAAGCCCGCCGTGTCACGGGCTCCACAGGTCAAGTGTTACTGCAATTTTTGGAAATGCGCTTGGACAATACTGTGTTTCGGATGGGAATGGCTCCAACCATTCCGTCCGCTAGACAATTGGTAAATCACGGTCACATAACTGTCAATGACCGTGAAGTCAATATCGCCAGCTATCAGTGCAAGCCTGGTGATGTGATTGCGGTGAAAAATAGAGAGCGCTCGCGCACAATGGTAGAAGCTAATCTCAAAGACCCAGGCTTGGCTCACTTGCCGAATCACTTGGAATTTGATAAGCAAAAACTAATTGGCAAAGTTAACGGCGTTATCGAACGCGAGTGGATTGCTCTACAGATTAACGAACTGCTAGTGGTGGAATACTACTCGCGGCAAGCTTAAGTTATTAGTCATCAGTCGTTGGTCATTAGTCATCAGTTGGTTGCTAGCAGAATAATTAATAATTGGGTACGAACCCAGTTATTGATTAATTGCTACTGAATAATGAGGACTAAAGACTGAGGACTAAGAATTCATAATTTTCAACACTCCCACCCCCTAAAAAGGGATGGGATTTTTTGAAGGTTTCGCTTGTTAACTTCCTTGAGTTGCCCTTTTCTCAGAAGAGACCTGGCGGAGGGCATTAAATGATGTCCGAACCCCAAATTTTTCCTTTAAAATGTTTCTTCTCCGGTTGGTTCTTGGTGGACAAGACCTCGCTTTTGAAGGCGATAATTCGCTACAACGGGGTAAACAACACCGCGTATCCGATTGATCGCACCTACTGGACGATGAACTGCTAAGCCGTTCCAAGGAGAATATCTCAGGTTTTCGTTGAAATCAGATTGTTTTTCATAATCAATAATCTGATGCTTGACGGTGAGACGACCTACTCTCAAGAAGGGTGATTCCTTTTCCTTCCAGACATTGATGCCATCGTCGATCGGCATTTTTAGACTGGTTTGGAACTGGATGCCAAAATCCCACCAGTATTGGGCATCAGGTTTCGCCAAGGCTTGAATTAGATCGTCCCGGTAATAATTGTCTGGTTTATTGGGATCTAAACCCAAGGCTTTAGCGCGATCGACAAAGGGAATTTTAGGGATTCCCGGTCGAGATTGTTCTGGAATTATCTCGTGCGGTGGTTTGCATGAAACCGGAGTAAACCCATACTTAATTACCGCCGGATATTCGACAGGAACTATACCAGGCTGGGAGGGATCGAAATCGGGATTGAGACCCAAAGCAGAGGGTGAACCGCTCCAATATTTGGCTGTTAGCAAACTCTTCGGAGTCCGGCTACCCGTAAGCGTTGACACCGCTAGAAAGTGTCTGGGATGTCGAATTAGCCACTTTTTCAATGTCTCTGGTGATTCAACCAAAGCAGAAAAAAAGCCGTAGTAGTCTTTGATGGTTTGGCTCACAAATATCTCTGAATTGTGAACAATGATGTCCTGGGTTTTTGACTCGTGGCTTTGCGCCAGTCTTTCCCCTTCCACCCCCATCACTTTCACTGAAATTGAGCGCGAATCTTTGGCGTAATCATTGTATACCTTGGTAGCCCCGTTAGCAAATCGCAACCAAACAGGATATTCTTTGGGTTTTGCCAGCAAACCTTGCTTAAGGGAAAGAGTATTGAGTCGCGAAGAACTTAACGAAGCGCGTTTGCCCAATTCCCGTTTAATCGCTTCCTCATCAAAGTCAAAAATTTCCAGAGTTCCTTTAACGCAAGCATGAGTTTTGGCGTGAGTATCTCGCAGCGCCCGCTCTTTATCCCCGTAAAGATTATCCATCCGAAGCTTGGCTTGCTCAACCAAAAGATCGTAGTATTTGCGTTCGTCCTGTTCGGGATATTCGGTAAATAACTTCTTGCTCATAAATAACCTTCGGTTAATCGCTAAAAAAGGTTCTACACCAACCGTTGCCTCTGTTAAATAGTATAGCTGCTGGTGCAATTGCTCCGAATTGCCGTAGGCGAGCGCTTGCGAAAAGATCGCCTTTTTATTCCTCATTTTTGAGGGCGCAGGTGTCTTTGCGCCCCCAACTAATTTGAGTCTTAGTTGTCAGCTACAACTTAAAGATCGAAGGAGACTTTGTACTTGGGATCGCTTGGAGGAACATTACGATTCACTAAATCAGAGACTGTTTTGGTATTTTGGATAATTTCCCAACCAACCTCTGAAAAAGTTTCCTTATTGAAGACTTTAGGCGATAGCAAAGGATTAGTTAAAGCTTGGGAGAAAGCATCAATGCCAATTATCCGTGCTACTAAAGGCGGAATTGCTGAATTTTTCCGGACATCTTCAGCGTACAATCCGACAAATAATTCAATCTTATCAACATGACCGTACAACTCTTTTAATTTCTGTTGAGCGTATTCGTCACCCGTAATTTGATTGAAATCAGTCACCCTGGGATAACCACACATTTCGCGGTAATCGTTATAACTGGCTAACTGCGCCTGCCGTCCGAGTTTAACAGATGCTAGTTCGGTAGCATCAATAAATGTATAGGGTGTTCCTGCGATCTTAAAATCAGGTGTGTTAAACAAACCAATTCTAGTGCCTGGTTGGGAACAACTTTCTTCCATCAATGCACCCAACCCTTTATCAATTAACATCTGATTATTCCAAAGGGAATCGTACATGGATTTTTCTTGGCCGTCATAGATAAAGGTTTCCGGAATCGCACTATGCCAGCGATAGACAAAACTAAACTCAATCGCCATCCAATTTTCTCGATACCAACTTTCCTTGGTAAAAGCTTCAGGATCGGCAAAAAACCTAAAATTATAGGGCGTAATGTGGAAAATGTACTCTTCCATAATGATATTGAGAACAATCACCATGAGAATATTTCTGGCGGTTTGGAAGAGCCTCTCATCGTCCCATTCCGGATAGCTTTTGGACAAAGCATCACAAATTCGATTATGCTCCCTGATACATAAAGTGTTGAGCATGACATAGCCAATTTGGACGTTTGCCCGTTCAACTCCCATTGCAAATAGCTTGCCTTTCTTTTCGGGGGGCTGTCTTTTCTCATCATTAAGGGGTGCATGAAGACCTTCAAATTGAGGATCGATAATACCCTGCTCAGGATCGGCATAATAAAAGAGTGGATACTCTTCTTCTACGCCATCTTTGCGCTTGAGCTTTTGGGTTTTAAATTTACCGTCTTTGAAAGCTCTGAGCATATTTGTTTGTTTGCGAGTCAACCCGTAAACATTACACATATCAATCTGATGGTTGGAGGTGTTTTTGAAGCGGTTTTGCTGATCTATCCGCAGAAAACTATCTGTAAACCACTGCACCCAATAGGGAAAGAGCAGAGTCGATTTTTCCGAATAAAGGGTTTTTCCATTTCTTTTTTGGAATAAGGTCTTTAATTTGTCCAGTGGTGGTAAATTCCCTTCTTTGTTAAATTCTGGGTCGGGAGGTAAATGTCGCCCAGTATAAGTCTTGTCTGTAAGTGAATCCCAAGAGATGTAGGTATCAGTTTTTTTGGGAATATCTGTCCCTGGAATTTTGGGATCTAAGCCCATTAAGCTATAGGGAAGCGGGCGAGTCGGAAGTTTGTAAATGATGCTATTTAGAAAAAATTTGTTTAGTTTACGTTTTAGAGGCTCGTAACTTTGAACTAAATCCCAAATTGGTTTGAAGTGAGTCAACGTATATGCTAAAGCTTTGTTGCTCAATCCATCTCTAGATGTATCTCTTGTCATGATTCCTTTTCCTTTCGATTGTTGTAGATTAGGTAGATTACAAAATTTTCTGATGTTCGGTTCTGAGAGTTTGATAAAGTTTTATCATTTTTCTATATTTTCAATTACTTTGGAGAGAATTTTTTGCAGATTCTTAGGCCGATAGTCTTGGCTTTTTTTCAAGCGCTCGATCGCGCTTTCATGAAGATCCTCAAGGGTCTCCCCCACCTCGCGCCACTTGATTCCTGCCAATTTGAAGAACCCAGGATTGTTTTGAAATGGAACCTTATAATCAGGCTTGATATCCTCAATGGCCTCTGGCTCGAATTCAAGCTTCAATTCAAGGTCACTGATTTGATCCAACATCCACTTCAAGACAGCATCTGATAACCCGCGGTATGCTGGCGTACCACCGCCGATGCAGCCATGCTCGCCTGGAAACCAAACTTGACGAAGCTTCTGGTTCGGGGCATCAGGATTTTTCTTCATCAGGGTAACATCAAAGACTTCGCGAATTTCGTCGATCGCAACGGCGTGCAACGCATTCTCAATATCCTTATTTAAAGTGGTGTCGTGGAATTTGTACCTTGTTTTGATCTGTCCCTCAAACTTCTTCAAGGCGGGTACAAGAGGAATACCGAGCGCTCCAACGGTGTCGAAACAACCAAGCAAGGTAATCGGGACGCGATCGCCGTAATCTTTTCCGTAATCTTTGCGGAAACTCTTTGCTTTGTCATCATTTGGTTTAATGCCTCGGTTACGGTAAAGCTCGTAAGCTTCTGATGCCTTGGTAACATAACGGCGGGATAGGAGACCGGAGCAATAGATCATCCCCGCTAGACTCCTGACTGTGTAAGCACCGCGACTGAACCCGAATAGATAGATTTCGTCACCGCGATCGTAGTTGAAAGAAAGAAAACGATAGGCATCTTGGATATTTTTATCGATTCCCAGCCCAGTGACTCCGCCCATAATCTTGTTACTGTCTACTCCTATTCCCTCGTCATAAAACACGATCTGCGGAACCCCGTCACTGGCTGTCCGTTTCACTGCCTGGGCAAGCTTAACCACATTAGTTGGGCAAGTAGTATCTAGTTTGTTCCAAGTTCCATCACAGCAAACGATCAGACGTTTCCCTGGTTTCGTCATTTTTATATTCTCTCTTTGAATCTGAAAATTTGATAGCGACCTGTAATTGCTAATCGGTTACTTGAGATTCCCCGTTCCCCTTTTTGGGTCGCTTCAGGCAAGCCCTCCTAATTTCTTGCTCGACGAAATTGTTATCTGGTTGGGCAATCTTTAGCTATTTCGATTCTCAGGATATTAGTCCCAAAACACTTTATAGTCTAGCTGGCTGTATTAAAATGTTAATTTTATTTATTTTTCGTAAATTAAAATATTTACAGTGTGAAATATTAGCTTTGGTTCTGGGAAAATGCTCGCTTTTCCTAAAACGTAAAAAATTCAGAGCGTGAAATAGTAGCTTTGGTTAGGGAAAAATGCTCGATTCTCCTAACAGAAGTAGCGCTCCGACGCCCTAGCTAAGAAACATTTAAACACATTTACGCTATGCCAGGTCAGTTTTTAGAACAGCTATATCTGATCTATTTGTCAGTTGGCTGCAAGATAATGGTGACATATTGGCAGAACACATAGCAGCTTTGGACTATGTTTTGGATGAAAATTTGTTTCAACCAGTCTCAGGTTTTCAGTCATATGCTTGAAGCTTGTAACAATCTGTGGGCTTTTCTGGTTTCTCGATCGGTAAATTTGTGCGAAAAATTCCTAGTCGCGGTTTAAATTGAAACGTCCCAAAGTGGGGACGATCGACCGCAGCGACAAGCTGCGGGGTTCTCGCACCAAAATCAAAGGCAGCAAGCCGAATAGCCGCACAGCAGCCGAGAGGGCAAACAGTGCCCCCAAACTCATGCCGGGAAGTTCGGCAAGAAAGCCGCCGGCGGTAGTTCCCAAAGCCCCAGCTAATCCAGAAACCGCTGCGGCAATCGCAAAATAAGTCGAAGGTTGCTCGATCGACGCTATCTCCATTTGAATATTGTTACTACACAGCCCGATCGCCCCTAAAGTCGTTCCCCCCAACAAGTGCAGCAGCGGCAGCCATACCCAAACCGCAAACGGGTAATTGCCCGTACCCAACCACAACAAAGGCGTTATCGCCACCACCAGCCCCACCCCAATTAGCAGGGGGCGATTTCCCCAGCGATCGGCCAACTTACCCCAAAACATCAGCAGAAGTAGATTTGCACCGGAACTTAAGCTGGTGTAAATCGTTACCAAACTCACATCCAAGCTTAAATCTTTCAGCAGGTAGATATTAAAAAAAGGTGCGCTGAGATTAACTGCAAATGTCCACATACTGAAGTAAAGAATAAACATTAAAAAATTAGAATCTTTCAGCACAGAAGGCACAAAATCTGTTATTTGCTTTTCTTTTTTCTCTGTAAGCCGATCGCTCCCAGCGTCTTTTTTGTATACCTGGGGATTCACATCAACCATAAAGAATTGACACCCCAAACTAATCATTCCCGCCAAAACACCCACAAATAAAACAATACCGTAGCCGAAAATTGGATCGGCGCCCCAAGTTGACACTCCCAATCCCATCAACGGCACTCCCAGCAAAGTGATGAGGCTGACAGCACTGTTGCGAAAGCCAAAATAGCGTCCCCGCAAGCGCTGAGGAACCACAGCAGCCATCCAACTGAACCAGCTAGAATTGGCAAAAGCTGCCAGCACGCTAGCTGCTAAGACTGTTACCAGCGTCCATTGAAGCAGTTGGTGGAGGTCTTGGTGCTGGGAACCCCAAACAATTGCCACTGCCAGCACCAGCCACAGCAGCCGCGACACGCCGAATACAAAAAGGTTGTACCAGTGGCGGCTGGTTGTCCGGTCCGCGATGTAGGCTCCTAATGGTTGCAGGAGATTTACCACCATCGGAATAGCGGAGAATATACCTATTTCCACGCTGCTCGCCCCGAGTTGCAGCAAGAAATTGCTCAGCAGGACGCCGCCGGTCGCCGACTCAAAGATAGCGGCAAAAACGCCGTCTAGAGTTGAGGCTTTCAGGGTCGATCGAACCTCTTGTTTAGAAATTTTGAGATCAGTTTTTGAAGATAAAACGAGCTGAGATATTTGATTGTCTAATATTTCAGGAGTCTGAAGAGATAGAGGTTCATTTAACTCTGCAACTGGTTCAAACATAAAGTAATAGGATTTTAGTCGGAGATTAAAGAATTGCCCAATCCTGCTGTGGCAAGGGTTTAAGGCTGGCTGGTCATTAAATTATTTTTCACGCGCAGGTGTCAATAAAATTTAATCTCTACGCTCAAAATTTCTGAGCTAGCCTCTTAAGATAAAACCAGCCCCGCCTTCAAGATGTGAGCTTGAAAGCTAGACTGGTACTTCCGGGTAATGGTTATTAATATAGATGGCAAGCGATCGCTGGGACATCAACCGCTTGGGAGATATAAGTTTGCTAATTTTACAAAAGTAGGTTTTAGGGCTTAACAAGGAAGCGAGCGCAGCATTTCGCCTGCCAAAAATTGCTCGAATTCCGCCTCAAACAAGCCACCCCAAGGGCTAAAACAAATTTCGCGCCCGATCCTCCATTCCGCTCTCAAACCTTTACGGCTAGATAAATCTATAGAATGAAACACGATCGACTTGCGGAGTATAGTTGCTAACTATTTTTACCTAATTCCTGGAATCCGTTTGTTCAGTCCCAGCGCTCGCGAGAGAGTCCGGGTTTTTTGTAAAAATTGCCTCCAGGTGCAGCTAAAGCTTCGGAGTGGGTTATTGGCGAGCCTCTACGAGGGCTTCGCTAACGCACATCCAACAAAGTGTGGGTGAGATCGGCAACTGGTAGGACAAAATTATTACTTGACAAAAATTATGCTAACTGCAGATAATAGCAAACTCTAGAATTAAACTCAAACATTTGAAAGTTATCACTGCTAATGTGTGATGTCAATTATCGGCAAATTTACGGATTTTTGCATTAGATTGTGACAAAAACTCAACCTTTATCCGGGTATACACTGCCAGTATTTGCCTGTGCGGCCGCACTTGCAGCTTTGCGGTGCTTGCGTGAGGGTATCCAGTCTCTAGAGAGCGTATCAGTAAATTTACTGGAACCAGAAATAACCGCAGAAATTCCGATCGAACAGGCGTCTGTACTCAAAACTGGTACCGCTTTAGGAGTGACTCGCTCCGATCCGGGGGACAATCTCGATCTGACTCGCAATACCCCCGTTTGGGCAATGGTGGAATTGGGGAGAGAAGGAGAGGGGGAACAAATACAGATTGTTGGCGGGGAGGGAATTGGACATCATAAAGCAGGTGGAGGAGTGGCAATCTATGATTACGCAATGCGACTGTTGCGATCGAATCTGAGCCGAGAACTCGCACGGGGAGAAAAAATTACTGTCACCCTGATTCTGCCGTCTGGTCGGCAACTAGCCACCCGCACTTCTAACGAAGCTTTCGGCGTGGTAGAAGGACTTTCGCTGCTAGGTACAACAGGCATTTCTCAACCGCTGAGCGCCCCGGGACAGTTGGAAGTTTACCGCGAACAACTGCAACAAAAAGCCAAACTGTTTGACTGTTTGGTTTTCTGCATCGGCGAAAACGGCTTGGATTTGGCTCGACAACTGGGGATTAATCCTGAGAGGTTAGTCAAAACCGCTAATTGGCTCGGCCCGCTGCTGGTAGAAGCCGGATGTCAGGGGGTGCAGTCAATTTTGCTGTTTGGCTATCACGGGAAGCTGATGAAATTGGCGGCGGGAATTTTTCACACTCACCACCACCTCGCTGACGGGCGCAGGGAAATTCTCACAGCTTACTGTGCTAAGGCTGGAATGCCGGCTGATGCGTGTTCCGCAATTTTTGCCGCAGCAACAGCCGAAGAGGCTCTCGGACAACTGCGGGCTTTGGACGCTCAAACTGGCAACAATTGGGTCGATCGAATTTACGGCGACATCGCCCGACAAATAGACTTGCGGTCATCGGATTGCATTTTTACTCACACTAACTTGCACATCCCCGTGGGATCGGTGATGTTCGGGCGCGATCGCAAAATTATTGTTAAAAGTGAAATAGGAGATACATTTTTGACCCAAATTTGTTAATGTAGTGTGAATATCCCTGAATTCTGTTGAAAACATCGCTCAGGGATAATATTTAACAAGTAATAATTCTTTGTCCCTAGACCTTAATTATACTAGGTTGCTTGGGGACGCAGTTTCTGACGCCAGAGTTTAATTAATTAGGGTAAGGATTGAAGTAAATCTATGCTTGCCCTCGACCCTATTAATAGACTACGAGCGCTGACTGCAATCTAGTATAAATAAGATTTATTCCTAGCGACTAATGCTTGCTCGCCTTCCTCAGCCTTGTAGTGAAGCCGCTACAAATACATCCCCTAATTTCTGCCCAATTAGCAATTAGCAATTACGCAATAACCGTGACTACTCAAATAAAAACTGAATCAGACCTCACCAGCTCTTCTCTGGGGCAGATCGATCGCCAGACGATCGTGATTCTCGACTTTGGTTCGCAATATTCCGAACTGATTGCTCGTCGCATTCGCGAAACTCAAGTATATTCAGAAGTTATTTCTTACCGGACTACGGCAGAACAGTTAAAAGCTATCAATCCTAAAGGAATTATTCTTTCAGGAGGTCCGAGTTCTGTATACGATGAAAAAGCACCCCACTGCGACCCAGACATTTGGAATTTGGGAATACCCGTGTTGGGAGTGTGTTATGGGATGCAGTTGATGGTAAAGCAGCTTGGAGGCACGGTAGAGCGGGCTAAGTTAGCCGAATACGGCAAGGCATCGCTATTTATTGACGATCCGACCGATTTGCTGACAAATGTCGAAGAAGGTAGCACGATGTGGATGAGTCACGGAGACTCGTGTTCCGAGTTACCGTCGGGTTTTGAGATCCTCGCTCACACTGACAATACTCCGTGTGCTGCTGTTGCTCACCACGAGAAAAATTTGTACGGCGTTCAGTTTCACCCAGAAGTAGTTCACTCGATCGGGGGAATAGCTTTAATTCGCAATTTTGTTTACCACATTTGCGAGTGCGAACCGACTTGGACGACCGCTACTTTTGTGGAGGAATCGATTCGAGAAATTCGAGAGCAAGTGGGGGATAAACGAGTTTTGCTGGCTTTATCCGGCGGCGTAGATTCTTCTACTTTGGCTTTCTTGCTGCACAAGGCGATCGGCGACCAACTTACCTGTATGTTTATCGACCAAGGGTTTATGCGGAAGTATGAACCAGAACGGTTGGTAAAATTATTTAAAGAGCAATTCCACATTGATGTTGAGTATGTTAATGCTCGCGAACGCTTTTTAGCTCAACTTGAAGGGATTACCGATCCTGAAGTAAAACGCAAGCGGATCGGTCACGAATTTATCAACGTATTTGAAGAAGAATCGAAGCGTCTGGGCCCCTTTGACTACCTCGCACAAGGTACTCTTTATCCTGATGTGATTGAGTCGGCTGACACTAATGCAGACCCGAAAAGTGGCGAACGAGTTGCTGTTAAAATTAAAAGCCACCACAACGTCGGCGGTTTGCCGAAAGATTTGCGATTTAAGCTGATTGAACCGCTGCGAAAATTGTTTAAGGATGAAGTGCGAAAAGTCGGCCGGTCGATCGGGCTTCCCGAAGAAATCGTGAACCGACAACCTTTCCCCGGCCCGGGACTGGCGATTCGGATTATAGGAGAAGTTACCGCAGAGAGACTAAATATTTTGCGGGATGCTGACTTCATTGTTCGCCAAGAAATTAATCGGCACGGATTGTACGGTGAACTTTGGCAAGCTTTTGCAGTTTTGCTGCCGATTCGCAGTGTAGGCGTGATGGGCGATCAGCGCACTTATGCTTACCCGATCGTTCTGCGGTTTATTAAGAGTGAAGACGGGATGACGGCTGATTGGGCGCGGGTTCCTTACGATTTGTTGGAACTGATCTCGAACCGGATTGTGAATGAGGTTAAGGGGGTGAACCGGGTGGTTTACGATATTACTTCTAAGCCACCGGGAACGATCGAGTGGGAGTGATTTCTAGTTAGCGATTAAGTAGGCGGACTGATTTTTTTGTCTGTCTACTTATTTTGATTTTGGATAAAATGGCGATTCCCTCTGGGATAGGTACGCTTCACGGGCTTCCGGGGATGGAGGAGTGAAAAGGGCGATCGCTTTTATAGAACCCATTTGACATTTTTTACTTGAAGTAAAGTGACTGCAAAATTCGTATCCAGCAGTTATGCCCTACTCTACCAGCCTCACAGACGAAGAGTGGATCATCCTCGAATCCTTGTTTTTTCCGGTTGTGGCAAAGTAGGGGAATAGAACGGGCAAATGCTGGGATAGAGACTTGCAAAATCCTCGTCAGTAATTTTTAGAGAACTCTAGTTGATACAAGTCCCAAGGTTAATCTTTGTTTTATTACAAGACTTCGGACAGTGTTTGATAACCAACCGTATAATATGGTTTTCAAGGTGATTCCGCAATCGAAATACCAAGGAAAAATCACGAATTTCAGACTAGGAACTAAAAACTCTCCAGACTATTGTTATTAGGCTGATGGTGATAAGGCTTGCAGCCGCTTATATCTCAAATGGGTTCTATCAACGTTCGCCACTTGATCTATGAGTGCACTTTTTAACGTGCTTAGCTTAAACTCCACTCATGTTTTTTGATGAAAAAGTTTTATTATAATTTAAGCGCGCTCAGCAAACAATTTATTTTAGGAGAGAGCTAATGATTATAACAAGAATAACTCAAAGATATCAACAGCCACTTTTGACTTATACTTGGGTAATATCTTTAGGTTTTTTACTATTCTCACCTGCTGCTACAGGACAGCCAATTACTCCGTCTCCCGATGGCACAGGAACTGCTGTTAATGCCTCCGGCAATCAATTTAACATCAACGGGGGACAGCTCTCAAAAGACGGCACTAATCTCTTTCATAGCTTTCAGCAGTTTGGACTCAAAGACGGTCAAATTGTTAACTTTATTTCCGATCCAAATATTCGCAATATTTTAGGGCGAGTTGTGGGTGGCGATGCTTCTTATATTAACGGTTTAATTCAAGTAATAGGCGGTAGTTCTAACTTATTTTTGATGAATCCGGCGGGGATTGTTTTTGGTTCCAACGCTCAACTAAACGTGCCTGGTTCATTCTTGGCAACGACAGCAACCGGAATCGGATTTGGCAACAATTGGTTTCAGGCAGTTGGCGTTAATGAATACGCTATGCTGATAGGAACGCCAAGCACTTTAAATTTTGGTACAGCTCAGCCAGGGGCGATCGCAAATTTCGGTCAACTGCGCGTACCTAACGGGCAAACCCTAGCTTTAATAGGCGGAACAGTTTTCAGTCCCGGTACTTTGTCAGCACCTTCCGGGCAAATTGCGATCGCATCGGTGCCAGGAGAAAACTTAGTCCGCATTTCTCAAGCAGGACATCTCCTGAGTTTAGAAATTTCCCCCTCTTCTAATCTAGATTCGGCTTCTGTGCCGTTGAGTCCCCTCACCCTGTCCCAACTGCTGACAGGGGGTAGCAGCAACGCTACAGGCGTTACAGTTAACAGCGACGGAAGCGTACAGCTAACGAATTCAGACTTGCGGGTAGAAGCGGGCGATGTGGCAATTGCCGACACTCAGGCAACAGGTGCCAACCAAAATTTAGCAGTGTCTGCTCAAACGGCTACTGTGTCAGCGGCCCGTAACCTGACCCTAGCAAACAGGCAACTACAAACGACCGGTGACTTGAAATTGCAAGCGGGGGAAATTGTCCGTATCCGCGACAGCGCGGCTAACTCTTTTGTTACTAATGCGGGTGGAAACCTAACCGTGCAGGGCGATCGCGAAATAAACATCCAGGCTCGCAATCACTCCCAAAGCTTACTGAGCGCTGGCGGCCGCATCACACTTACCAGTAACGGTACTGTATCAGGTGATGCCCTCTTTAGAGCTGGCAGCGATTTCTCAATTGCCACACTGCAAGGTAGCCCCGGCAACTTGGCAAGTTCAGGCGGTTCTACGATCGTCTCAGGCGGCAACGTCTCTTTTGGTAATTACGCAGGCGCTTCTCTGGAAGTGCAAGCCAAAGGCGCGATCGCATCCGGCGATCTCGCTATCAGTTCCGCATCTAGCGATCGACCGCAGTTGGTTTTAACGGCTGGCAACGTACCCACTCCCCTCACTGAAAACAGCACTCTAGCGCCCGCGAGTTCTTCACCTGCCAGCATTCAAGTTGGCAATATCGCGATCGCAGGTTCAGTTTTTTTAGGCGCTGCAAACAGCATTCAAGCAGCATCCATTACTTCAAATGGCGGAGATCTCGCGCTGGTAGCGTCCGGGGACATCACAGCGGAAAACCTGAATACTTCAACTTTAACGGGCAATGCCGGCAATATTACCCTCTACAGCACGGGAGGAAGCATCAATACGAACGCCAGCACCTTGAACGCTTCCTCGATAGCCGGTAACGGTGGGTCAATTTTCCTATATGGGACAAACGCGATCGCCACCGGTGGAATTACAACCTCTAGCTTCATTGGAAACGGAGGCGGCGTCACCCTTTATTCAGAAGGCAACATCAGTTCGGGCAACATCAACACTAGCGGAATCAAGGCAGGTGAGATCAGCTTCCTTAGCAATCCACCAAATCCTTCGGTGGAGGTGGCTCCCGCGCTGCCACCAGAACCACCAGCGGTCATACCTTCCCCGGTGCCAGCACCATCACCTGTCCCGCTGCCACCAGAACCACCACCGCTCATACCTCCCCCAGTGCCAGCAATACAACCATCGCAGCCACCAGAACCACCACCGCTCATACCTTCCCCGGTGGCACCAGAACCACGAGTGTTCATACCTTCCCCGGTGGCACCAGAACCACGAGTATTCATACCTTCCCCGGTGCCACCAAAATCACCAGCACCATCTGGCATTCAGTTCCCTGAACTCGCACCTCTAAACAATGGCTTAGTAAGCCTGACACCGAGTGCCATTGAGTGCTCAACTCAGGAACAATTATTGGGGCAGGAGGCAGGAGTGCCCCTCCAAACTGCGCCGAAAGACTACAGCAAAGCGATCGCCTGCTACCAGCAGAATTTAGAGCTGGCGAGACTCTCCCGCGATGACGCTAGGGAAGGCTATGCGCTCAACAATCTAGGCACAACTTACTACGCAATCGGAGATTATGAAAAAGCAATTTCTTACCAGCAGCAGCGGTTAGCACAAGCGGAATCCAGGGCCGATTTATTGGGAAAGGGACAAGCTTTTATTGGTTTGGGAGCTGCTTACGGCGCGATTGGCAATTATAAAAAAGCGATCGAATACTACGAGCAAAGTTTGGAAGTAGCGCACTCCCTAAAATCGGCTGATTTAGAAGCGAGTATCCTAAGAAATTTGGGATTAGTTTATTACGCTAAAAAAGAGTATACAAGGGCAGTAGAATATCAAGAGCAAAGTTTAGCGATCGCTAAACAGCAGCGCGATCGCCGAGGCGAAGCTCTTGCTTTGAGCAATTTGGGGTTAGTACACTATTCCCTAACCGATTATGCCAAAGCAATTGATGAGCAGAAACAAAGTTTAGCGATCGCCTTAGAACTGCGCGATCGTTTCGTTCAAGGTCGCGCTTTAGAAAATTTAGGAATTGCTTACTATGCTGTCAAAAGTTATCCTCAAGCGATTGAGTCTTACCAACAAAGTTTAGCCATTGCCAGAGAACTGAGCGATCGCCACGCCGAAGGCCGCGCACTCAGCAATTTAGGTGACGCTTTCTACAAAGCAAAGCAACCAGCAGAAGCTATCAAAGCTTTATTTTCAGCTATTGAAATTTGGGAATCTCTGCGGTCAAATTTAAAAAATAACGACCTCAATTTAATTTCAATTTTTGAAACCCAAGAAACAAGTTATAGTATGTTACAAGAAGTGCTTGCTAATCAAAATCAGCATAAGGAAGCGCTAGAAATAGCAGAGCGTGGACGGGCGCAAGCTTTTGTTAGATTATTGACCAACCGTTTTTCTGCCCAGTCAGCACAGGCTACCTTAAAGTCATCAGAAACTCAAATAAAACCGATCGACACTCCGGAAATACAGCAAATTGCTAAAGAACGCAATTCCACTTTAGTTTCTTACTCGCTTATCAAAGAAGTTGTAGAAGCTGATGGTCAAAGAAAGCTGCAAGATTCAGAACTTTATATCTGGGTAACGCAGCCGACCGGAAAAATTGAATTTCGTCGCATCAGTTTGAAACGTTTGGCTGAAGAAAAAAATTCATTAAAAGCCTTGATTACTCAAGGTCGTTGCTTCATTCCCAGTTGCCTGCGAAACAAGCAGCGATCCCAACCAGCTACAAATCCCACCCCAACCATTCCTCTTGTCGAGCAACGATTTTTAGATCCGTCATTGCAAGAGCTTTATCAACTACTGATCGAACCAATTGCTGACCTTCTACCTCAAGATCCAGCGTCGCGAATTACCTTTATTCCTCATGAATCTTTGTTCTTAGTTCCCTTTGCCGCGCTGCAAGATACTTCGGGAAACTACTTGATAGAAAAACATACTATTTTAACAGCACCTTCAATTCAAGTGCTGTCTTTAACAAAGAAACAGCAACAGCTTGCTTCAGGAAAAGGTGCGCTAGTGGTTGGGAATCCTACCATGCCAAGTGTTGCCTTTACGACGAACCAACCTCCTCAACAACTGTCATCACTCCCACACGCTGAAGCCGAAGCGATCGCGATCGCTCAGCTTTTGAATGCTGAACCGCTTACAGGCGACAAAGCGACAAAAGTAGCAGTTTTACAGCAAATAGAGCGATCGCGCATCGTGCATTTAGCAACTCACGGCATTTTGGATGACCTAGAGGAATTGGGGGTACCTGGAGTCATCGCACTTGCCCCAAGCAAGGGTGACAGTGGCTTACTGACTGCTAGCGAAATTTTCAATTTGAGGTTGAATGCCGAACTCGTCGTTTTGAGTGCTTGCAATACGGGTCGCGGTCGTATTACAGGTGACGGCATCATTGGTTTATCGCGCTCGTTTATTGCAGCAGGCGTTCCGAGTGTTGTAGTTTCTCTGTGGTCAGTATCTGACGAATCAACAGCCGAGTTGATGGCGGAATTTTATCGACAGATGCAGCTAACGCCTGATATTGCCCAAGCGCTGCGGAAGGCCATGCTGGTGACATTGGTCAAACATCCTAATCCTGTAGATTGGGCCGGTTTTACCCTCATTGGCCAAGCAGAGAAACGTTAACCCGGAAAAGCTGATTTCCTGTCTTCAAGAGACCTAATACCTGCTCTTGGGTACTTAGTGTGCCCAATTATCATTTGTCTGGTGTCTTACACCCCACGTCCGGCCCTTTGATATCAATTCCGGTTAGATCGGAATGATTAAACCACAGAGCACGCAGAGGATACAGAGGAAGGGAAGAGAGATGGATAATTCCGATGAAGGGCAGATTTGATATAACTCTCACACTCAAAGGGCGAAAGGTGGGTTGTAATTGTTGCACCGCTGCATTGGTTTCAATGTTGTGACTTCCATCACTTGTAACACGGACTTGGTTCACCGAATATTTTCAGTATTATCACGGAAAAAAACCAGCACTATCACTTGCTCTTAGAAGAAACCACGAGATGATTAAGGTGTCGAGTTCAAAACAATCCCATGTCTCCAGTTAATCTTCTCCCCGGCGCTATCAACGAATTAATTGCCACTGTCACCGATACTCACCGCGTTACCAAAGCTGACCGCTACGGCATGATGGCCGCCATCCTTGATGAGTCCATCAGTGAAGAAGAACGTGGCTCACTCGATCGTCTGATTCGCTCCCTGGTCAAAGGTCGGATTCAAGTCAGTGACGAACTCTCCATCATCTCGTAAGCAGAAAGCTCGTTGAGAACTCGACACTCTACAACAGCTTTCGATTGGGAAAGTTTAGACCAGTCACTGATATTGCGATCGCCCTCTACAAGGATAGCTTTTTGTATAATGCACTTTTGACATACACGATTAGCGTTCGCAACTTCATAAACATTATGACGGATACCATCCAGCATCTCATTGAGCCACACATTCAAGATTTGGGTGGATTCCAAGCCCGTCGCTTGCTTCCCTCAGACGTTCTAGCACTGGTAGGCCCGTTCATCTTTTTTGACCATCTGGGCCCTGCGGTGTTTCCACCCGGCCGGGGCGTGGATGTCAGACCGCATCCGCACATCAACTTAGCAACCGTCACCTACCTGTTTGAAGGTGTTTTGCTGCATCGCGATAGTGTGGGCAGCGTTCAAGAAATCCGTCCCGGTGCGGTGAATTGGATGACAGCAGGGCGAGGCATTGTCCACTCCGAACGCACGCCTGACGACGAGCGCAGCAAAGAAGCCATCCTGCATGGCATTCAAACCTGGATAGCACTTCCCGATGAATACGAAGAAACCGACCCCTGGTTTCGGCATCATCCGGCTTCTGAGTTGCCTGTTTGGGAGGATGCAGGAGTTTCGTTCACCCTAATTGCCGGTGATGCCTATGGTCGTACTTCCCCAGTTCAAATATTTTCACCCATGATTTATCTAGACGTGCAACTACCTCCTGGCAAGCAATTTGCCTTACCGGGCAATTACAGCGAACAGGCGGTTTACAGCGTAACAGATGGGCTTGCGATCGATGGAGTGCCTCTGGAACAACATCGGTTGGCAGTTCTAAATTCAGGCACTGAAGTAAACATTTCTGCTTCAGGCAAGGCTCGCTGTATTGTGATTGGCGGTGAACCTGTTGGTGAGCGGCATAAGTGGTGGAATTTTGTTTCGAGTCGGCACTCGCGCATTGAGCAAGCTAAACTCGATTGGAGAGAGGGACGGTTTGCTCAAGTTCCTCAAGAGACAGAGTTTATTCCGCTGCCAGAAGAGCCACCTTCTCAAGCAGAGCAACCGTTGTGAATAACCGCAGCGATTTAAATTAAAAAACTGTTTGTTGATTCAGAATCTGTCTTTTTTACTCTAAGCTGACGCGCATCTAAATTTGACAATCAAATTCGAGCAAATTCTTGTGGGGTGGCCGTCCCGCCCGCCCAAAAATACAATTTAGATGCGTAACAGCTTAATCTTCACGGATATTATTCCAAAATATGAGGTTGGGCGTTGCTGAATAGAGGTATGAATTCAAGATTTCGCAATTGCTATGGGCACGCTTGAGGGTGAGTTTTGTAAGAGCAAGCGAAAAGTTTATTCATACCGTGAATCAGCAACGCCAGACTATATATCGGCGCGGTAGCTCTTAAACCAAATATCCGTTCGATTGAACCAAATATTGATCCTAATTCAGTTAGTCCCAGAGGGTTTTGTCTACCCAATCGTTTGAGAATTATTTCTCATTTTTCCGTATGCCCTAGGGTACGATAGTTTAAATTCCCAGAATTTACTTTTCTGGTTTGAGCTTACGTTAATTAGCTAAGCTATGTTTTTCGTGGTGTTCGCCATCCACTAGCTATTATTATTTCCCGATTTATCGTTTGAGCTTGGTATCTCATGTGGATGGGCGGTTATCCTAGCTGTGGCATACTAATATTATATATCCCAATGGGATAAGGTGCCATGGAAACTGAGAGAATAAATGTTAGAACAACCAAACAATTGAAAGAGAAGATCACCAAAATTGCTGACGAAAAGGGAGTTCCTGTTTCTGAGCTGATAGACGACGATATTAAGGGATTTCCATCATCAAGCGGGATATTAATTAAAGCCGTCCTAGAAGGAGGGGGCTTTTACCCAAATTTCCGGTAACTATCGGCCTATATTCCGCTTCATTTGATCGAGTTCTTCGTCTGCTTCCCAGCGTTGAAACTTTTCTTCTAAAGGATCGGCCGCATTAAAACTGTTATAATTTGAACTCTGATTCCAACCCTTTGTATCCCAATTCTGCTCTGTTTTAGTGGTGGTAGTTCGAGTTGCAGCTTCTGCGGCTTTTGCTCGGACTTCTTTTCGCCGTACTTGAATTTGGCGGTACAGTTCTTTGGCTTTTTCAATCCGTTCTTTGCAGCCTTGCATTTGACCCCACCGCTGATTTCCCTGACGCAACAAAGCGGCTTGCCGCTCTTGGGCGGCTTGAGCTAAATCGAGCCTTTGAGCAGCTTTAGCTTTGTTGATGCGATCGTTCCAGCGCTGAATTTCTTGAGCGGCAGAGAGAATTTCGGCTTGCAGTTTTTTCTCTTGTTTTTGGATATCGAGAATCAGTCGCAGAGTGTCTTCTTCTTGTTCCTTCAGTTGTTCTTCTATTGCCTGCAATTCCAGATGGGGATTGCTACGCAAAAATTCTTCTAATCTGGTTTCTAGAAAGCGACTGAAATCATCAAATAAGCCCATTTTTTATAATTCCTCAGTCATCATTTATGAGTCATTAGTCATTGGTCATTAGTTATTAGTCATTGGTTCTTAGTCACTGGAGATCGATTATCGATCCTTAGTTGTTAGTTATAGCAGGAGAAAGTTCAGTAACGAATTGGGGAAGCGATTTAACTGATAGAAGCAAGAAGCAATAAGAGCAATGGTTTGAACAATTAAGAACGTCTTGGCGGTTCCTATATTATAACTGTTTTCACTGCTCGTGATATACAGCCCGATCGCTGCCCATTACTGATTACCGATGACCTAACTCATAACTAATGACTGATGACTAATGACTGATAACTGATAACGGATTAGAACTTTTGGCCGACAAAAACCGATCGCACATCTCCTCCCTTGCGGATAACGGCTTCTTGATTTTTGATTTCTGCCAGCGTCCAACCGCTAGCGCCAATGCTTTCGCCGACATAAATTCTGCGGGCTACGCCGTCTACTTCAAACAAAGCGGCCGATCGATCGCCCAACTCCAAAATCCCTACCAGCGTGTGGGCGGAAGTCGGGGCGCTGCTGACGGCCGGTGCCGATTGCTCGGGCGCGGGCGCGGATTGCTGGGCTGGGGGCGCTGGTGCCGGTTCGGTTTCGCGAGCCAAAATCTTTGGCTGGGGAGAGTCCGAGGGGGAAGGGGAAGCGGCGAGGGGATCTCGACTGCCTGCAGCGGCGATCGCACGACCGGAGGCTGGAGCAGCAGGTGAGGGGGAAACTGCGCTGGTTTGAGGAGCCGCCGGAGCCGCAGCTACCGGAGCCGCCGGAGCCACAGTCACCTGAGCGGGGGGAGGGATGACTACGACTTGGGGTGCTGGTGCTCCCGGCTGCGACGCAGCTTGTTCGAGGGCATTAGCAATGCGGTTGACTGCTGTCGAAAGACCTGCGGTTGCCGGCGGCGCGCCGGAAATTGGAATGCTCGGCAGGGTCCCTGGGGTGGGGGCTCCGGGAACTCCTGCAAGTTGGGCGTTAGCTTGGGGTGCTTTTTTTTGTTCGATCGCTTCTAGGGAGCGCTGCACGTATTCGACAAACGGGGTGTCTGGTGCTGTTTTGCCACTTGCTGCGGGTGTCTCTGGTGCGGGGGCGGCGGGCAAGCGCACCAGTCCCGACCTGCTTGCGAGCCATAACCCCATGACTAGCAGCAGCGACCCAAATGCTGCTCCCAGCAGCATTCTGTCGAATGATTGTTTGGACTGCTGTTTTTTGGCTGTTTCTAGGGCGACTTGGCGGGCGATCGCTTCTACGTCTTTTTCGCCCCCCTGCGGCTGGGGGGGTGCCAACTGCGACAAAACTATTTGAGGTACAGAGATCGACTTGAGCGCCACGAATTCAGGCTGCACTGGTTCCGATGGCAGTCCGTCGCTGCCGTCGAATGCTCGATCGACTCCTTCAAACAGTTCGTCCATCAACTGATCGGCGTAGGACTCTACTGCCACTGCTTCGGCTGGCACTGTTTCCACCGTCGCCCTCACGGCGATCGGATCTGACGCTGATTCCAAAGACATCTGTTTGGCGATTACTTTTTGAGGCATAGTTTTCTGTTTGCTCCCGCTCCTCGACAACCCTGAGATTCTCAACTTCAGACTTCTACAGGATACTTGTGATGTTGACCAATTCTTGGCTCAGAACAGGTCAATTGTATCTCACTCATCACCATATTTTTAGTCCTCGGCCAACTTACTTTGCCCGATCGACTTTTTTTTACCTGTTTTGGACCTTTTAGTCCCTGTTTGCTGCTGCCAGTCTTATTTGGTTACGCTGGCTTTTACTGCATATTCTACTGCTTGTGTCAACCCCACCCTCCGGGTCTTCACAGTTTTTGACATACAGCTTTACTTGAGGATCGCAAAAAAAGCGGGTTTTTTAGTGCTGTTTCCGATCGCCTTGCAGCTTTAACAAGGATTTCAGACTTTTACTCGTCTTAAGTTTGTTGGTCAGTTTGCTTGACAGTAATAACAAGCAACCGATTTTATAACTTTAATACTACCATAGCTTCATCACACTTAGGTAATAAATTGTCAAAGGTTGCCAAATTGTCGGCTAAATAAGCACTATTCCTAAGATTTTTTTTACAATACTATTTTTGGTACAAAAAGCAAAAATTTTTGAAATTTGTCAATATATATTTGTTTCAGCATGAGATTTTTTAACTCATAATTCCTCTAGCTCCTGTCATTGTGAGCAGGAGCTAAAGACAAGACTCGGACAACTCAAATTAACCCACGCGTTCCGCCAATTCCAACCAGCGCTCAGTCGCCCGATCGATCTCCTGCGTCAACTGAGCCAAACGATCCGATAACTTCTTCACCTCGGCAAACCCGGTGGGAGCATTGTTGTACAAAATCTTCTCAATCTCTTCTTTTTCAGCTTCCATCTGCGGAATTTTACTTTCTAATTGTTCGTATTCCCGCTTTTCATTGAAGGAAACTTTGGTAGATTTTTGAGTGGAAGTGGGGGATTTTGAATTGTTAGATTCAGCGGGGCGTGTAAGTTTTTCTTTTTCTTTTTGCCCTTGGATTTCCTTAGCTTCTTCGGCTTTCTTGTAGTCTAAATACACCGAATAATTGCCGGGATACAAACGCAAATTGCCGCCAGGTTCCAAGGCGAAAACCATGTCGATCGTGCGATCGAGAAAATAGCGATCGTGGGACACCACAATCACGCAGCCGTTAAAATCTTCGAGATAATCCTCCAAAACCGCCAAAGTCTGCACGTCTAAGTCGTTTGTCGGTTCGTCCAAAATCAGCACGTTGGGCGCGCTCATCAGCACTTTCAACAGAAATAACCGGCGCTTTTCCCCGCCCGAAAGTTTGTTAATCGGTGCATACTGTTGGTTGGGTGGAAACAGAAACTTTTCCAACATTTGAGAAGCGGTAATGATTTCCCCGTCCGCTGTTTGCACCAATTCCGCCACACTTTTCAAGTATTCAATAACTCGCTGGTCTTCGTTGGGCGTCAAATCCTCTGAATGCTGGTCAAAATAACCGATATGAATGGTTGTCCCAATTTCGACTGTACCCGAATCCGGCTGAATGCGTCCGGTGATGATATCCATCAGCGTAGATTTTCCCGCACCGTTGCTACCAATAATTCCTATCCGGTCTTCGGGTGTGAAATTGTAGGTAAAATCTTTAATTAAAGTGCGATCGCCGTAAGCTTTACAGATATTCAGCAACTCAATCACCTTCTTACCAATCCGGCGGCCGGCTGTGGCAATTTCGACTTTCCCGTTGGCTGTTTTGAACTCCTGGGCTCGCATATCTTTAATGCGATCGATCCGAGCTTTTTGCTTGGTACTCCGCGCTTTGGGCCCGCGTTTGAGCCATTCCAATTCGCGCCGCAATACACCCGCGTGTTTGCGAACACTGCTGGCGGCGGATTCTTCAGCTAGGGCTTTTTTCTCCAAGTAATAAGCGTAATTGCCAGCATAATTGTAAAGGTCGCCGCGATCGATCTCCAGGATGCGATTGGTAACGCGATCGAGAAAATAGCGATCGTGCGTAATCAGCAGCAAAGCACCGCGATAGCCGTTCAAATAGTTCTGCAACCACTCCACAGACAGCGCATCCAAGTGGTTTGTCGGTTCATCCATCAGCAACACATCGGGCTCGGACAACAAGGCTGTTGCTAAGGCAATTCGCTTGCGGTAGCCGCCGGACAAATCGGCAATTTTCGCATCAAAATCCTGAATCCCCAACTTGGTCAAAATCAATTTCGCCTTGGTTTCCAAATCCCACGCATCCACTTCTTCCATGCGTTCGGATACCGCAGATAGCCGTGCCATCAACTTGTCGGTATCGCCTTTGCCGTGGGACAGTTGATCGGAAATTTCCTCGTATTCGCGCACTAAAGCCATTTGTTCGCCGCTGTCGGCAAATACTTGCTCTAAAACCGTGTGATTTTCGTCTAAATCCGGCTGTTGGGGGAGATAGACAATTTTAGAGCCTGGATTGACCCAGCGATCGCCAGAGTCGATCGACTCCAAGCCTGCAATCATTTTCAGCAGCGTTGATTTGCCCGAACCGTTAGTGCCAATGAGTCCGACTTTATCGCCTTCATCGAGGCTGAAACTGGCATCTGTCAAGAGTTCCTTGATGCCGAAGTCTTTTTTGATCGATCGCAGAGTAAAAATAGTCATCTCTATAGAAAGTCATTTACCTGACTTAGTTTAACGCAAGTTCGATCGAGTCCGGCTGCATCACTTACGCACGTCGAGGTCATAAACTAGGTTTATTCGCAGACATCTAGCGATCGAGATTTTTCCGAGAAACCAGGTTGATGAGGCTAAGTCCTGCTATACTTTGATTATAGCTACAGTTACTTAAGCAAAGTTATATAGACGCAGGTTCTTATGTCTCAAGCAATTAGGCAAGACATTATCAGTATCGCCGAAGAGCAAATTGACGAAAGAAGGCAAGAAATTGACTACGACACCAGAGAAGTCACGATCGAATTCATAGTCAATAAATACCTGGAAAAAGAGGACGATGAGTTCAGTGAGATTTATATCCCTGAATATCAAAGAGAATTGGTATGGGATATTAATCGTCAATGTCGATTCATTGAATCCATTATTCTTGGTCTGCCTATTGCTGTCATTATTGTCGCAGAAATAAAAGAAACTGGAAGACTAGAAATTGTTGATGGCTCTCAGAGGGTGAGGACTGTTGCAGCTTTCCTTACAAATCAGTTGCAATTGAGTAATCTCAAAACATTGGATTCTCTCAACGGTTCCTATTTTAAGGATCTCGCACCCTCACGCCAAAGAAAGTTTAAAAACACTCCGATCAGAATGATAGTTCTCTCAGACAAAACTGATGAGAAAGTAAGGAATGATGTGTTCTGTCGCATGAACTTGTGAGAATATATTGATTTTTTTCCAGAGAACTTTTTTAAGTTGATTTAAGAGATATTATGATAAGGACAAGCTTTTAAGTCACAGCTTATGAAAGAGTTTATCAGAGACTTTAACAGGCGAGTGGCAGAAATTCAGAAATATTTTGAATTAGTAGATAAAATTGAACAAATTGGTACATTGTCTGCTAAATCTATAGTCTTCCCATCAGGTGAATATATTGTTGATAGCCAGATTCAAAAAATCTTGAAGTCTCATTGTTATCTGCTATTATACAATCTTGTCGAATCTTCTCTTAGAAATGGTATAACTGCAATTCATGATATTATTTTAATCGAGCAATTAACTTATAAAGATTTAAGTCCAAAAATCAAGAGATTGTGGTTGCTGAACGATTTAAGTAAAAGCTTCAGAGATTCATATGTCAAAAAGGATACTGTCGCAGACAATCTTCAGGAATTAATTACATCGGTTTTAGATGATGAGATAGTTTCGTTAGATCCATCTAATATTCCCATATCGGGAAATTTGGATGCTAAAACTATCAAAGAACTCATCGATATGTACGGTTTCTTTGGAAATTTAGGAGTTGCGAGTAAAAAAATCGATGAGATTCTGAATTTTGTGGTTAAGATACGATGCGATTTGGCACATGGAAATGTTTCGTTTTGTGATGCTTCGAGTCAAATACTTTGGAGCAAGTTAGTTGATGACAAAGATACAGCACTTTGCGTGACTAAGAGGTACAGTAACAGCAGTGAGCAAAATAATTTTTGATTTGCTTAGTTGAACAT
>NZ_JAUBQE010000143.1:0-1599 GCF_036701115.1 Microcoleus sp. Pol1C5
GGCATCAAAACCACAGGACAAATTGAAACTTTACCCAACGAAAAAGTAGAAGTTACGGCTCCTGTTGCTGGGAAAGTAATAGAGTTGCTGGTTAAGCCTGGGGACAAAGTATCAAAAGGCCAACCCGTTGCGGTGTTATCGAGTTCAGAATTAGGACAGTTGCGGGTTGAATCTCTCTCGAAACGTGCCGAAGCTGAGGCAGATTTGCAGCAAGCGGAAGGCGATCTCAAACTAGCACGAGAAAATTACGATCGCCAACTTCAAATATCCGCAGCAGAAATCGCCCAAGCCCAAACCCAATGGACAGCGGTAACTAAGCAGTACCAACAAGAACAAGAATTAGTAAACAAGCGTTCAGTTGTGCAAGCCGCTAAAGAAAACTATCAGCGTCAAGTTGAAATAGCGCAAGCCGAAATAGCGCGGGCAGAAACTGAACTGACAGTGGCTAAAGAACAGTTCGATCGCGACAAAGAATTAGTGGCATCTGGGGCGATCGCGCGGCGCACAATGCTGGAATCGCAAGCTCACTTCGCTGAAGCAAAAGCCGCTGTTGCGAAGGCAAAAAGCCGTCCTGAAGTTATCAAAGCCCAAACCGAAATTAAACAAGCCGAAGTAGACCTCCCAATGCGGGAATTGCGGGAATCTCAAGGCAGAGTAGCAGAAGCAAAAGCTCAACTTACCAGAGCTCAGAGCCGCCGGGAAGTCCTAGAAGCCGAGAACCAAGTCAAACGCGGCAAAACTGCCGTCGAAGTCGCTCATTCGCGCATTCGCTTGGCTGACGCAGCCTATCAAGCGCGGCTGCAACAATTAGGAACTGTTGCCAACGATCGAGGACTCGTTACCGTAGTTGCTCCGATTTCCGGGACGGTAGCCGATCGCGAAATCACCCCAGGAGAGTCAGTAGACGCTGAAAAACCGTTGATGAGTCTGTTAAATGACAGCCGCGTTTTTGCCACAGCCAATATTTACGAAAAAGACCTGAATCAAGTAAAACAGGGTCAGGAAGTCAGGGTAAAAGTCGCTAATTTACCCGATCGCACTTTTAAAGGAAAAATCGCCTTAATTGGGTCATCCGTGGAAGGAGAAACGCGGGTTGTGCCGGTGAAAGCAGAACTAGATAATATTAACGGCGAATTAAAGCCCGGACTGTTTGCGGAGTTGGAGATTTTAACCGACAAAACTGCAACAAATATTTTAGCAATTCCGAGTGCGGCGGTAGTGGATGTTAGCGGTAAAAAAACCGTTTACGTCCAAAATGGCAATGCTTATCAAGCGGTTGAAATTGAACTCGGTCAAACTGCCGGAGATTTAGTTGAAGTTAAGAGGGGTTTATTCGAGGGAGATTTGATAGTAACGCAGCGAGCACCTCAACTTTACGCACAATCTTTGCGGGGCGGCAGCCATAAACACTCAGAAGAGGAGGAAAAGAAAGAGGCAACTCCAAAGGTAACAGAGGTTAATTTTAATAATTTACCCGTGTCTTTATGGTGGGCGGGAATAGGGGGAGGAGTTGCGATCGCATCCCTGACTTTCACAGCCGGCGTGTTGTGGGGAAATCGGCGCAAATTGCCAGCAATAGCAGCGGATTCTGGAAACAAT